>JAGLQM010000028.1 GCA_023136815.1 Thermoplasmata archaeon | reverse complement strand
TGTAGCCACCGCAGGAGTGGAAGGGCGGGGGATGCGTCCAGTCGAGAAAATGAGTGTTGTACCTAAAGTATTCAAAAACTTCATATTCTTGAATTATGGTGTGAAAAATCCAGGATATTCCTCTCCTGTTTTTTCATCCAAGAACTTTAGGTGCAAAGCCAATACTATCAAAACCTTTAAAGAGGGAGAGCAATTACCCGGAATTTAACCTGGAGGATTTAAAATGAAAATGATTATCCTGGAAAAGTCCAAAGATGAGATATTAATCGAACTGGACGAAACTGACATGACCCTGCTTCACCCATTAGCAGAGGTGCTGATGGGGATCAAGGGCGTAGAGATTGCAGAGTACAAGATTGGGCACCCAGAACTGGACAAGCCAACACTTCACGTGAAGATGACTTCCGGCAAGCCAGAAACCGCTCTGAAAAACGCCTCAAAGGCACTTATCAAGACCTTCAGCGACCTCAGGGAACAATTCGAGAAAGAATTATGATTCCGACTTTCGACACCTCCACTTCGAAAATCGGATCGAAAAATCCTCGCTCTGCTTCGGATTTTTTAAATAAAGCCGGAAAATCTGAAAGCCAGATAGGACTCGAATTATTTTTTACAGATTCACCAGGAATAGGCGGACGCCTGCGTGTAGAACCTGAAGATTTCATTGTTGAGGAAATTTCAACTATGCCCGAACATGATGTCGAAGGTCAGAATACTGCTGTAATTGTTCGGGCAAGATACTGGGAAACAAACAGATTAGTGAGGCAGTTTGCCAGACAGTTGAGAATAAGCCGCAAGAAGATAATGTTCGCAGGCACAAAGGACAAGCGGGCAATCAGCACCCAGCTGTTTGTTTTTGCAGCACCCATGGACGATGTTCGAACCATTAAAATGAAAGATATTAAATTTCTAAATATCTACCCGACCAAGAAGAATATTGGGCTTGGAGACCTGATCGGCAATAAGTTCTCCATTACATTAAAAAATTTTGATATAGAAATATCTGAGGCAATGGAAGCCAGCCGGAACACTGCCAACAAGCTTGATAAGATTGGCGGATTTCCCAATTACTTCGGAGTCCAGAGATTCGGTGCGGTCCGACCAATAACTCATCTTATAGGAATGCATATGAGCCGTGGAGAACCCGACTTAGCTGTCAGGCAATACCTATGCGCCCCTGGAACCCATGAGAATAATGAGGCAACCCAGGCGAGAATACAACTGGGCAAGACCGGGGATTATGCAAAAGCACTGCATGATTTTCCGGAAAATCTGAGCTTTGAAAAGGCTATTCTCAATCATCTGGTTGTAGAGCCAGAAGATTATATCGGAGCATTGAGCAATTTGCCTCAAAACTTGCTCATGATGTTCATTCACGCCTATCAATCATATTTATTCAACAAGATTCTCAGCGAGAGGATGCGCCGCGGTTTACCTCTCAATGAGCCAGTGGTCGGAGACCAGGTTCTGAAAATGGATAAAAACGGATTACCGGACCACAATAACTGGCTTGAGGCAACAGAGGGCAATATCCCAAAGCTCACTGAATTAATTGGCAAGAAGAAGGCATTCATCAGCGCAACATTGTACGGCCATGAATCCGAGTTTGCCAAAGGGGAGATGGGCGATATCGAGACCAGCATAATTGAAAAAGAAGGCGTGAAACAGCGAGATTTTGTACTTTCAGAGTATTACAAGCTTGGCTCCAAGGGCAAACGCCGGGAAATACTGGCACCTGCGAAGAACTTTGAATTCCGGAAAATTGATAATGCAATTCAGTTTGACTTTGAATTGAATAAGGGTTGTTATGCCACAACGTTCCTCAGAGAATTTATGAAAGCTGATGAACTGACAAACTATTAATAACACAGCCAGCTATCCATTTTTGATGTTTGAATTAAAGCACAGAGACGGTTTAGCCAGGATAGGAATTCTGGAAACCGCCCACGGCAAAATTGAAACGCCGACACTATTGCCAGTTATCAATCCCAATCAGATTACTGTTTCTCCGGCTGAGATGAAAGAAAAGGTCGGCATCCAGGCATTAATTACAAATTCATACATCATCAGAAAGCATGATAATTTGCGTGAGCTAGCACTTGAGAAAGGGCTTCACGAACTTGTTGGCTTCAACGGGCCTATCATGACTGATTCAGGAACTTTCCAAAGCCACATGTACGGGGAAGTTGAGCTTGAGCCACTTGAGATTATTGAGTTCCAGAAGGCAATAGGCTCTGACATTGGAACGGTTCTTGATATCTTCTCGGAACCAGAGGACAAGCGCGAGAAAGTTGAGAGGGATTTGAAGACCACGATTGAACGCACACAATTATCTGCTGATAATAAAGGCAATATGATGCTGGCCGGTCCCATTCAGGGAGGAAGATTTCCAGATTTGCGGGAATATGCGGCCCAGGAAATGAGTAAAATGGATTGTGATATTTTTCCCATTGGCGGAGTAGTGCCGATGATGGAAAAGCAGATGTATTTTACACTGGTTGATGCGGTACTTTCCGCTAAAAAGCATCTCAATCCTTCGGTGCCAGTGCATTTATTCGGCTGCGGCCATCCAATGCTTTTCTCCATGGCTGCGCTAATGGGCTGCGATATGGTGGACTCTGCTGCCTATGCGAAGTTTGCCCGCGATGGACGCATGATGTTCTCAGATGGAACAAGATTTCTCAAGGATATTAAGGAATTACCATGCCACTGTCCGATTTGTTCCACTCACACAGCAGATGAACTCAGGGACAGTCCTGATCAGGAAAAATTACTGGCTGAGCATAATCTTTATGTTTCATTCACTGAATTGAAAATAGTAAAGCAAGCAATTCACGAAGGTAGGATCTGGGAGCTGACTGAAACCAGGGCAAGAGCACATCCCAATTTACTTGATGGGCTGAAATGCTTCCGCAAGCATACGGAGTTATTGGAAAAAACCGAGCCACTTTCAAGAGATTTAGCGTACCTTTACACTTCACCAGAATCATACTACCGACCGATTGTGTCCAGGTTGAAAAATCGTATACTGGAAAGGTACGAACAGCCAGTCAGTAATTTTCAGGTATTATTCCCGGAAGCCACAAAACCCTATTACAGATCATATGGGGAACAAATATCTAAAATGAAAGATAAAAATACTTTAAATTACTGGATTGACTCATTTTTCTGCCCGATTCCTGTTGAACTGGACGAGATGTACCCGATCTCACAATCAGTAATATCTGAACGACTTGAACCGGGAATCGAACAGGAAAAAATGCGAGTGCTGAAGGAATTCATGGATGCGGGGCTTATTTCGCCAGAAATCAAACACTGGCATGGTAAAGAAACAATAGAATCAATTCCCCAGGACAAGGCAGATAATTCGGAGATTAACATTGCCCGCGTGAAAGCGGTTGCGGATATCCAATTCGGAAAAGGAGCTGGCAAGGCCTTGCTTGATGGCGAGATTGAGCTTGTACTGTCAGCAAAGACAGACCGCATAAGAAATGTACGGGTAAACAACCAGCATGTTTTATCAATGCGGGCTGGTGATGGCCTTTTCACCCTGAAGATTGCAGGAGCCCAGATTCTTCAACAAACATTCCCCTCACCAAAAATGCGGGTTATTGTTAATCCAGATTCCGCAGAATTTAATCGCAAGGGCAAGTCAGTATTTTCAGCATTCGTTCTGGATGCTGACCCAGACATTGTGCCAGGCGATGAAGTTCTTATTGTGGATGAGAAGGATGACTTATGTGCAGTAGGCCGGACAATCATGACAAGAAATGAGATGCTGGCATTCAATAATGGTACTGCTGTGAAAGTTCGGGAAGGCCAGAACCATGGTTGAGGTAAAAGCAAAGCTCTGGCTTGAGAAGAACGGCAAGATTATTTTAGGCAAAGGCAGGGCAGAACTTCTTCGACATATTCGAGATTATGGATCTCTTACCAAGGCAGCTAAATCCATGGATATGTCTTATTCTCATGCCTGGTCCGAGGTTCGGGAAATCTCCAAGGCACTGGGAAATTCAGTAATTGAAACAACACGGGGCGGAAAGAGAGGCGGAAGCTCGGTATTAACGTCCGCAGGACTTAATATACTAAATAAATTCGAAGAAGAAATTGAAAAGTTGGACAGCCATCTGGCTTCAAGAAACCGTTGATGCCTGCCCATTTCATCTCTAATATTCCACAATTATTCTGATTATGTTCCTCACACGGTACTGGCCGCTAAGATTGAGAAAATAAGTCTTGTAATCATCCTCAACCAGATAGCCAGCCTGAATTTCAGTGTAGTTAACCGATTTGGCA
Organism: Thermoplasmata archaeon; assembly: GCA_023136815.1. GTDB lineage: Archaea > Thermoplasmatota > Thermoplasmata > SG8-5 > SG8-5 > JAGLQM01. Next base: position 4,959 of record JAGLQM010000028.1, on the reverse strand, counting down.
TAGCCGTCAGCACCCTCAAATGTGAAGGTTGCATTTTCCAGGTCACTGAAACCAGAATAATTGAATACATTCACAAGTTCGATGCCAGCCATATTCTGATTATTATCTGTGAAATTTACTTCATCGATTTCTGCGAATAGCTCGGTCCAGGTTGTTTCAGTGGCTGAGCCCCAACTTGCATCTGCCTGGATTATTGCTATGGGACCGATCGCTACATCATCAATGCTTGCCAGATTCTTTACCTTGTAAGCACCTGGCAGGTCTGGGAAGCTGGTCATGAGGTCTTTCTCAACAAGAATGCCAGTCTGGAGGTCTCCCCAGGTAACATTTTTCTGCCAGCCGTCGTCAGCCATTATCCTGAAAAGAGTTTCATTCTGAGTATCACTGTCAAGATCTGCAAAGTTTGTTGCCAGAATTATGTCGCCCAAGGGAACACCAGTCTTTCCGTCCACAACCTCTGTGCCAAATTCGTCGGTCAATTCTTCATAAGTATATTCTGTACCATTGAAGTTCATTGTGTTCGAGTCATCACTTCCAGGTATGATGAATATAACGGTAATCACTGCAATTGCAACCGCAGTCAGTGCTATAATTTTTTTGGTTTTGCTTTCCATATTATCACCCTAATGTTATTGGATATTCTCGGGTGAGAATAACGAGATAGATAAAACTTTTCATGTACAGATACAATAAGATGTCACGGTGTCTGCATCAGAACAAACGCCGCAATGGCATTGGAGCGGCCGATTGGGAGAAATACACAATCAGTTAAAGACCACAGCTGTGAATGGTTACTCCTGTATGCTTCCGGTATAGCTCCTGAACAGTCTGGCTTTCCTTGGTGATGGCACATATCCGACAGAGTTCCCTGACCACGGTTCTTCCATCGCCCAGTAATATTCTTTCGGCTGAGATGCATAATTCTGCTTTTATTTCCGGTTCCAGGTCTATATTACCACGTTTCCTCGAAACATACTGGGACACTGCCGCTTCCGTAATACCCAGCATCTTGGCAACCTTGACCTGGGAGAGATTATGATTCTCTATCATACAGAGTGCCAGCTCCCGACGTATACCCGGAAGAACATACCACACAAAGATCTCGCATGGAGTTTTCATACGACACATGATGTATTACCTGAATAAATGGCTTGCCCGGTTTCATGGTCATATCCCAATCAATGCAAAAACCTTATAGACAACATGCATTTTTAGTGCTGGTGAGTCCAATGATGCCAGGCATGAGAGGTGTGAATCCCAGACAGATGAAGCAGGCAATGAAGAAAATGGGAATTGTCCAGGAAGATATGGAAGGCGTGAATGAAGTAATAATCAAAGCCAAGGGAGAAACCTATGTTTTCAAGAAACCGGAGGTTCAAGTAACAATCATGCAGGGTCAGAAGACCTTCCAGATCGTTGGAGATCATGAGATAATCAAGGGTGATGTTGATGTTACAACAACACCAGAACCAGCAGGCATCGAGATTCCAGATGAGGATGTGGAACTCGTGGCAAGCCAGGCAAATGTGTCTCCAGAGGCGGCACTGGCAGCCCTGGAAGAATGTAATGGTGAGCTAGCAGAGGCAATAATCAAGCTCATGTCAAGATAAATTTCAAAATTATAAGAGGAGCCAGACAACTATTATGTCTGGCTATTTACTGAACATGTCTCGCCTGATTCCTAACTTTGACGTTTGATATAGAGAAAAGTCAGATGGGGCGTAACCTCATCTTGACACAAGCCAGTTTCCTGTCTTGTGAGTTAGGTGAAGTGATTTGACAACATGAATGTGGTCAGCTGTCAAATTTGCGCAGTTTAGGGTTGGGCAGCCCTCACTGAGACTACAACATCAGCGTCTTCTTAACAATAGGCCCGAACACCATGTCCTTCATGACCACCATATTTGGTATCATGTACTTTCCGGCGGCAGGCAGATCAGCCAGATAGTCATTTTCCTTGAGATATTGAAGTCTCATACCATTATCCTCCCGGTAGGCCTCGTAGTCCTTGTAAACTGACAGAAGCACACATTCAAAACTTCTTGCTGCCAGGAATATGCTTGATGGGTTGTTCAGTATGCCGGATTCCAGAAGTTCATCATCAAGTGGCTTGCTGGGATTGAAATTTATATGACTGAACGTGAGGACATTAAAGCCCAGCTTCTCCAGGTTGGGAATTCTTTTCTTTGCAATAAGGACTGCTTCCTCCAGCTTCTTTCTGGCCTTGGATATTGTATGCCTGGACATGTTAACAATATCTGCCAGCATTAAGTCAGTTGCGTCTGGATTCTCAACCATTGCATGTAGAATTATCTTTTCAGTATTTGACAACTCAACATCACTGGTTCCAGGTTCAAGACCTCTTTTTGTCTCCATTTCCAAATCTATATCAAAAGCATCTGCAAGCAGGGCATCGAAATCAAAGAAAAGTGGAATTTGACTGATCTCAAATGGGAAAATAACTTCCCTGGGCTGCTGCTGGTCCAGAAGTCCTTCTTTGGCGAATGTTTCTATTCTTCTTTCTGTTATCTGGCCTATGGCCGTATAATTACCGGAAAATGAAATTGAAAAGCCCTTGTGAGTTTCACCAACCGAGTAGAATATTTCCTCGAAAATTTCAATGGTTCTTGTGGTTATGCCGGCCCTTTGCTGAACAGATATTGCCGGGTTGAAGAACGTGTACAGAACAGCCATAACTTCTGCGCCCAAGTTCTGCATCATTGGCACCTGAATGGTGCTGAAGTAATCTCTCTCCTTCAAGCGCTTGCGAATTGTCGAGAATGTGGAATAAGGCATATCTAGCAATTCGGCCAATTCTGCGTCTGCCAGCTCAGGGTGAGCCACAAGACCCCAGAGCACCTCTTCTTCATTCTTGGATAGAGACATCTCCATGTTTAAGGAGATTCTGTAGGAGCTTAAATATTTTTCTATGGAATTCGACATTTGTCTTATATTTATATCATAAAACAATATTTTTGGTCAATAAAATAAATAAATTAAAAACAATATTCCTAAAACAATAAAATAAATAGAGAATAATGTTGGAATAAAGCTTATATACAGTTATCAGATACGGGCATTTATCCTATAATTATATGTATTAAAGGAGGTAATTAAAATGGGTAAATCCTTAACTCGGAAAATACTGGAAGAGCATCTGGTAGTGGGTGACTACATACCTGGAAATGAAATTGGTATCAAGATAGACCAGACCTTGACACAGGATGCCACAGGAACAATGGCATACCTGCAGTTTGAAGCAATGGGTTTGGACAGGGTCAAGACCGAACTTTCCGTGAGCTATGTGGACCATAACACAGTCCAGGTGGGTTTTGAGAATGCTGACGACCACAAATATCTTCAGAGCGTGGCAGCCAAGTATGGAATTGTTTATTCCAAAGCTGGCAATGGAATCTGCCATCAGGTACATCTGGAGAGATTCGGGAAGCCGGGAAAGACCATGGTTGGTTCAGACAGTCACACACCAACCGGTGGCGGAATTGGCATGATTGCCATGGGTGCTGGAGGTCTGGATGTTGCAGTTGCCATGGGCGGCGGTGAGTTTTACATCACCTGCCCAAAAGTTTACAAGATAAATTTAACTGGTCAGCTGAAACCCTGGGTTACCGCAAAGGACGTTGTCATGAAAATGCTGGAAATATTCAGCGTTAAGGGAAACGTAGGCGTAATCATGGAATACGGCGGAGAGGGCATGAAGACCCTTTCAGTTCCAGAAAGGGCTACAATCACAAACATGGGTGCAGAAATGGGCGTGACAACTTCCATTTTCCCATCTGATGAAGAAACCAGGCGATTCCTCAAGGCACAGGGTCGAGAGGAGGACTGGACACTCATGGAAGCCGATGCTGACGCAGAGTATGACAAGGTTATAGACCTGAACCTTGGCGATGTTGAACCGCTGGCTGCAGCACCGCACAGCCCTGGAAACATAATCACTGTAAGTTCAATGGCCGGCACAAAGGTTGATCAGGTTATTGTTGGCAGCTGCACAAATTCCAGCTACAAGGACATAGTTACTGTTGCAAAAATCATGAAGGGTAAGAGAGCACATCCGGATATATCATTTGGAGTTGCCCCAGGTTCCAGACAGGTAATGCAGATGGCAGCCAAAGAAGGCTACCTGGCTGATTTAATCGACAGCGGCGCAAGAATTCTGGAATCCGCATGCGGTTTCTGCATTGGAAATCATCAGAGCCCGAAGACTGACGCTATCTCTCTGAGAACCAGCAACAGGAATTTCGAGGGAAGAAGCGGTACAAAATCCGCCCAGGTATACCTCATCAGTCCGGAAGTTGCAGCAGTTTCAGCAATAACCGGAAAATTCACAGACCCCAGAGAATCAGGTCTACAATTCCCAGATGTGGCAATGCCAGAGTCATTCTTCATTGATGATTCAATGTTCATCTTCCCCAAGGATGCAGCAGCAGGCGAAGTTTACCGCGGCCCAAATATCGGCAACCCACCAACAAATGATAAACTGTCAGATTCAATAGTTGGCGAAGTCACACTGAAGGTTGGCGATAAAATTACTACTGACCACATTATGCCTGCCGGAGCCCGTTTGAAGTATCGTTCAAATGTTCCGAAATATTCAGAATATGTATTCGAGCCAGTTGATACATCTTTCCCAAAGCGTTCAATGGATAACAAGGAAGCTGGAAAGCATAATATCATCCTTGCCGGAGAATCATATGGACAGGGAAGTTCCAGGGAGCATGCGGCACTCTGCCCCATGTATCTTGGCGTGAAAGCAGTCATTGCAAAATCTGTTGAGAGAATTCACGCAGCTAATCTGGTGAACTTTGGAATTGTCTCATTGGCATTCAAAAATGAGGCAGACTATGACAAGGTCGAACAGGGCGATGAAATTGAATTGCCTGATATTAAAATGAAAATTATGAACAGTGAGCCAGTAATTTTGGTTGACAAGACCAAGGG
>JAGLQM010000027.1 GCA_023136815.1 Thermoplasmata archaeon | reverse complement strand
GTGTCCACCACAAAATTCTCTATCATGCCCAGTATCTGGCCCTCATTTGTCATCACGGTCTTTCCGCGCAGTTCAGAAACGAATTTCTTCATAGCAATCACCTCAAGCGTAATAGCCCAGCCCATCCTTGTCAGATGTTTCTGGCTTTCCGCTCTCTAGGGCTTCCCTAATAGCTTCGTAATATTTGATAGTTTCTTTTGTGGCTGACGGTCTAACGGCCTTCAATGCCTCTTCAAAATGGGATTTACGAATTTCCTTGGCTGTGATGTCCTTGCGCAGTGCAATCATTCCTGCTTCCCTGCATACGCCCTCGATGTCAGCTCCAACATAGCCTTCTGTTGAATCCGCAAGCCAGTCTAAATCTATCCCAGATAATGGCATGCTTTTTGTATGTGCCTTGAATATGGATTTTCTGGCATCCCTATCGGGAACTCCAACATACACAAGTCTATCAAATCTGCCAGTTCGCAAAAGTGCATGATCAATAATATCTGGCCTATTTGTTGCTGCAATTACAACCACACCGTCCAGGCTTTCCATACCATCAAGGGATGTGAGTATCTGATTAACAATCCGTTCTGTTGTTCCAGAATCCTGTGATGACCCCCGGGTAGGAGCGATAGAATCAATCTCGTCCAGGAAAACAATTGACGGTGCCACCTGTTTAGCCTTCTTGAAAATCTTGCGCACAGCCTTCTCGCTCTCACCAAGCCATTTTGACATTACTTCCGGGCCTTTAATGGAGATGAAATTAGCTTCAGACTCATTGGCAACTGCCTTGGCTAGCATGGTCTTTCCTGTTCCTGGAGGACCATAGAGTAAAACTCCTCTTGGGGGTGTTATTCCCATACGTTTGAATACCTCTGGCTCCTTCAATGGAAGCTCAACAGCTTCCTTCAGTATCATTTTGACATCTTCAAGGCCGCCGACATCATCCCAGGTAATTAGTGGAATCTCCACCATAACTTCGCGCATGGCACTTGGCTCAACTTCTTTCAAAGCATCCTTGAAATCGTCCCTGGTGACCTCCATTTTTTCTATGACATCGGTAGGTATTGGCTGGTCCAAATCAAATTCAGGAAGATAGCGGCGGAGGGCTTTCATTGCTGCCTCTCGGCCCAGGGCCGCAAGGTCCGCACCTACAAAACCATGGGTGATGGATGCAAACTCATCCAATAAGCCAGACCTGGAAAAATCATCGCCAGCTATTGGCATTCCCCTGGTATGAATTTCAAGAACTTCCTTTCTGCCGTCCCGGTCCGGAACTCCGATTTCAATCTCGCGGTCGAACCTGCCTGGCCTCCTGAGTGCCCCATCAATGGAATCTTCACGGTTTGTGGCTGCAATGACTATGACATTACCACGGGAGCTCATGCCGTCCATTAATGTCAGAAGCTGGGCAACCACCCGGCGCTCGACCTCCCCCTGAACCTCATCACGCTTGGGAGCTATGGAATCCAGCTCGTCAATGAATATTACTGAGGGTGCGTTCTTCTCGGCCTCTTCGAACTTTTCACGGAGCTGGCCCTCGGATTCTCCATAATACTTGGACATGATTTCCGGGCCCTGAATGGAAATGAAATTAGCCCCTGCCTCATTGGCAACTGCCTTTGCTATCAGGGTCTTTCCTGTTCCTGGAGGCCCATAGAGCAAAACACCCTTTGGCGGGTCAATCCCAAGACGCCTGAACAGCTCCGGGTGCCGCAAAGGAAGTTCTATCATTTCCCTAACACGCTGAAGCTGATTATGGAGGCCGCCAATATCCTCATAGGCAACTGTTGAAGAATAATCATCCTCAACATCCACTGCTTCTTCTTTCAGCTCAAGTGTGGTATTGCCAGTCATTACAACAACCTCCTTGGGGGAAGTGCTGATAACAGTGAATGGAAGATTGCCGGTTAATCCTACGCCAGGTATGAGAATGGTATCGCCCTTGACAACTGGCCGGTTGCCCAATCCTCTTTTGATGAATTCCTCGATGCCCTCGCCAAAGCGGACTTTCGTACCATGGGAAACTGCCGGAGCCAGAACAATCTTACTGGCTGGTTTCACATTGGCCTTTCGCACTTCAACTTTATCTCCTGGAGATACATGAGCACTCTGTCGGAGCAAATTGCATATTCTGATGAGATTTTTGCCTTCATCGTCCTGAAGAAGCTTGTAGACCTTGGCTGTTGTCTTGCTCTTTCCGATTATTTCGATTACGTCCTCAACATCTACGCCAAGAGCCAGTCTGGTCTTTGTGTCCAATCTGGCCTTGCCGAAGCCTACATCAGATTGATCAAGTGCTCTTTCTACTTTCAGGATTATACTGTCTGGCATTTATTCACCTTCAACAGGGATGGTCAAATGGCATATTAGTATTGCCATTATTATCACATTTGATATTGGCTGGATTATGCATTATCCACGGTTCCGGCATCTGCGTCCACATTCAGCATGTCACCGGTCTTTATCTGTTCAATGTCAATCCCATCAACACATGGAATTCCGGCCAGTATGACTCCGGTGGCAACAATAGTCTCTGTTTCCGCATTCACAATGGCTGCTGGCCCTACACCGTTCTTATGGAGTCCGTAAATGACATATGAACCGACGGTCGAACCCTTGCCGCAGGGGAACACCAGAATCTTTCCAGTCACGCACTGGCCTTCAAGCTGATGACCTTTCTCGATTACGATACCGGTCTTTGCATCTATGCCGCCGTAGAAGCCGATTGGCTCCGTTGAAACAATCGCCTCGGCCTTTGCTTTTCCGGGGTTTATCATTCTTCCATTCATTGTAAACACCCCTTAACAAGCTCATCAACACTCTGGAAAATCACATTCTGATTGCAGAAACCAGGCAGATAATTTGCTGCCTTGCCGGAGTTCACCCCGGTAGTTTCAAAGCCCATGTCCTCGATTGGCGAGACCACCATGCAAGTATCAGCCACAACACGGCCACCAGCAGATTCGATTGTCTCTGTGAAACCCATGCGGGTTGCTGCCTCCTTCATGACCCTGGAGGTGCATATCCAGATTGGCTTTTTCAGAGTTTTGCCAGCAAGCTTCTCAGCAAGACTGCCAATTTCCCGAAGTGATGCATGGGGGCAGCCCAGGATGACTATGTCCGGTGTTTTGCCAGTGTTCAGCTTGTCAAATGTTGCTTTCAGTTCATCTGCTCCAACATGAATTGTTTCCAAGCCAGATACATCATAGTCTCTGGCTTCTGGGGTCAGGTTTTCAGCATGATAAAGCGCCACTGCTCCGGAGGCTGCCATTGCTGCTCCCAGAGCTTTCAGTTGATCAGTATTGGCATTTTTTACTCCTTTGAAATAAGGAATTTTATTCTTAACCTGCTTGCCAACATGGTATCCAAGAGCACCAAAGTCCACATTAAAATCAAGAGCCGTATCCACATCAATTACAATGTCTGGCTTCCGGTTTTCATCCAGATGAAGTCCATAATTAGGAGTAACGCCGCAGATTGCCGCGGCCAGTGCCGATGGGCCGCCTTCTCGGTTTGTTCTGGCTCCGATTACAGAATTTGAGAAAGAAACTGCTGAGGATTCAGACCAGGCAATATGTTCTCCAAATCTTGGGAGGTTTCCGGCCAGATACGGAGTGCAAGTGGCTGTGACCACGATTCCCATCTTCCTGAAAGCTTCCATTATGCGGATTTGATGGCTTGCGAAATCTTCTGGAAATCCCATTTCTTTCCAGTTTTCCATATCCATGCCTGCTGGGTTGAGGTATGTAAGAACCTTAACTTTCGCACCCTTGGCTGCAAAATCTTCCAGAAATTCCAGACCTGGATCGCCAATGGACTTGTAGGATACTCCAGCAACCTGAACAGAACCAACCGGAATCATCCTTTCCGCGCCATAGATTTCACCCAGTCTCACCAGCAAGCGGAACAGCCGCTGGGCCACTTCACCCTGCTCTCCATCAAGCATTTTTTCTTCGTCTTGTGTTAGATACATTTCAGCAACTCCTTGCAATTATTGATTATTATGTCAATTTCATCTTTTGTGGCATTGTCAATGTGGATACCGCCAGTCACCACTACTGGCTGTTTGTATTTTAGGCATGCAGCCTCGGCAATAGGCAGCAACACTTCCAGATCATAGTGTCCTTGCACTTTTATGACCTTTGCTTCGGCATCCAGTTCCTTGTAAACCAGACCGCCAATATGGGACTTTTCTCCCCCTCCCAGTGTGTACGACAGGCCATGATCCAGCACTTTCTTCTCCAGCCAGACCTTGTATCGGCCATTTCCAGCAATGATCCTGTCATTGCTGCGCTCAGCAATAGTCATTTGTGTCTACATCCTGATACTTCACCCGCACATACTTGGCAGGGTCAACATCTTCTGGCATTGTGGCATCCAGTCCAACCTTGTCAATCATTGTTTTCTTGCCTGAATGGTCTCCGCTTGGGTCAAGTGAAGAGCCAGGCTGATTGGGTATTATTACCGCGTCCTTTGTTGCCTGAAATCTTGTAGCCAGTGCCCATTCCACAGCATCTGAATCATAAATATCAACATCTTTATCGATAATGGTAACATGCTTCATGCTCTTGTGTCCCTGGAAAGCAGCTTCAATTGCCTTTTTGCCATCGTCAGGATGCTTCTTGTCAATCTGCACAATGCTATGCAGCCAGCTTCCTCCGCCAATGGTCACAAGAACATTCTTGCAATCCACCACTTTACTTACTTCGTCATAGATGGTAGGTTCCTTGGGCATGCCCATGAGAATCTTATGTTCCATCCTGCCAGGTAAAAGAACCTGGTACATTGCGTCCTTGCGATGCGTTATGCAGTCCACAACAAATACTGGCTCCTGGCGTTGGAAGTCCCTTGTTTCTGTTAAATCAACAAATGGCCCTTCCTTATCAACTTCCTTCACAAGGCGGCCCTCAAGCACGATTTCGGCATCTGCTGGCACTTCCAAATCAATGGTCTTGCACTTGACAAGGGGAGTATCATCCAAAGCATGAGCAATTGCCAGTTCATCGGTTCCTGGAGGCGGTCCAAGGCTGGCAGCAATCATGACTGCCACTGAATTACCAATGCAGATTGCCATTTCCAGGTCTCCTTCAACCTTATCATAAGTAGTGCGGGTTTGACGCTTTGGAATAAGTCTGGCAGTGAACTTATTCTTGCCAATTTGCATGATTCTGTGATAGCAGATGTTTCTGCCTGTTTCCGGGTCTTTTATGACTGCCACAGTTGCAGAACCATAGCGGCCACCATCTCCTGGCAAGTGCAAAAGCAAGGGTAATTTATCCAGATCAGGATTGTCAATTACAACTTCCTGGCAGGGCGCATTCTCCACCATGGGAGGTTCCTGGGGCTCGCGAAGTGCATTGACCAGCTTTAGAAGTAATTTTTCCTTGGTGGTGCCCAGTGCCTTGGCAATAATATCTCTGGACGAGGTAATTCCGCCGAATATCGGATAATCATAACCCTTGACATTCTCAAAAATTGTGGGCTGCTCCTCTAGTGAATAAAGAACATTGGCCAGTTCATATTCTGTGCTTATTTCCTTTGTTACTCTATTCAGTTCGCCGTCCTGTTCCAGCTTGGCCAGAAAGTCTCTTAAATTCATCCCATGCCTCCTAATACAATGGGGAATTGAAACTAGATATATAAACGTGGCGAGATTGCCTATGGCAAAGGGCGAATTTAACTGATTATGACCTTCTAATTTTATGACGGACTAATACCCCAATGCCAATTTATCAATCATATCTGGGCCTTTTTCTCTGCCAACCGTTCTGTATATCTCAAGAACTTCAGAATATGTGCCATTTCCACCTACCAGTTCCCAAAATTCTTTACCAATCAAAACCTGTCTGCCAACATCCATATAATTTACAACAAAACTATGTTTGTATTTTTCTTTTTCAATACCATATGGATTATAAGCCATTGCATAGTATGTTTGCACCTTTGGATTTGCAGTCTTTTTCAATGCATGAAACTCTAATAATCGTTCTGTTGCTTCAAGGCACTGGCCTTTATTTGGCTTAGGACTTTTGATTTCAAAGAACATTTCTTTTCCTTTCTTTGTCAGAATATAAAGATCAGCAATTCTGTATCTTTCTTCTCCTTTGCCATTGGCGACTTTAACAACATCTTTAGCATATTTCAGATAATCGGCACCTTTGAAACCACCGCTATTTATTGAATTTTTAATGAATTCTATCTTCTTGATTGCTTTTGATGATATTACACCTTCGACTCTATATTGTCTTTGAGCGTCCTTGTGATGCCCCAATGCAATAATTTTTGCTACTTCTTCATAAGTTGTACCCAGTCTTGTTGAGAATGACCTTTCAAACTCATTTATTCTCATTAATCCATCAGGTATTATCGCTTCATGGAACGGTTTAATATCGCCTTTCTTTGATTCTGTTTTTGTTTCTCTCAAATCTCTTGGATTAATACCAGTTGGAGGTTCAAATTCATCAATTAAACCCTGAATAAAACCTTCTAAGTATCCCTTAATTTTATGTTTTCCTTCGTCTGATATCACACTTACACCTTCCAAATCAAAACATCTTCATAAAAGGCAGAATTTCTTCGGCCAGTCCTTCTGTTTACATGCCTTGAAATCTTATGTTCTTCAATTGCCCCTAAATCGTCCCTTATTGAGGAATAAAAATCTTTCTTATCTGCAACAACAATTATTATTCGTCCGTCTTCGTTCATATATTTTACTGCATTCTTAAAAACTTCATAGATCTTTGTTACATAGTCATCCTTTGCCCCATTTGATCGTCCTTTGAAGGCAGGGCCAATCTCTTCATCATCTCTTGATGTGAGTCCCAATAATTCATATGCATACCTGTGTTGTTCATGGTAATCTATAAGGCCAAGATAAGGGGGAGATGTGAACAACACGTCAAAATTTGGTATTTTAACGGTTCTTGAATCATGGCAAAATAATTCTACACTGGCATCGTTCTTTACTTCTGAAAATTCCTTAATCCGTTTAAGACCATCATAGCTATACCTTGTAAGGAATTTTGATGCAATTTCAACGGGTTTACAAACTCTGCTATGTTTGAAACAATCATATGGTTCTGTTTGTGGTTTCTTTGGAAAATCTAAATCAAAATGTTTTGTAAGTCTGGCTGAACGTGCTGATCTGGAAAGAAATAATTTCAGTACATCTTGATATTCGTAATCTTCAATAAGAGATTGGAATAAAAGAAGTTCATGAAGTGCTTTAGGTGCAAACCAGGTATTCAGATATTTGTTATTAGTAGTAAGAATAGGACTTCTATCCAACGTATTTTCATTCTTGATTCTAAATTGTTTAACAATATCTTTAACCTCTTTTTCCAACAGTAAGATATCATAGTCGTCTGTCTTAACTTTAGATAATAAAACATTAAATTCGGAAATATCGCACCCAACTGAGTTAATGCCTAAACTTTTAGCTTCAACTAAGGTCGTGCCAGAGCCAGAGAAAGGATCATAGACTGTTTTTGGCTCATACTTTCTTAGAAATATCTCTACTAATTGAGGTATAAATTTTCCTAAATATGGGTGCAATCTATGAACATGCTTTGTTCTTATTCTTTCAGGCAAATCTTTTTCTTGCCAGTTTAAATTTAGTTCTTCGATTTCAGTTGATGGGCCAATGGTTTCGAAATCAACAAAGGGTTCTGATTCATATGTTGGATTATAAACTGAACTCACCGCATTTTGCATACATTTACCTCTCGCTTCCATATCACATACATCCTTGTTATAATAATTCTTTTTATTATTTATATACCAATTTAGGAGGTGAGTGAAACTATTATCAAATGACGCATACATATTAACTGTACAATCAAAGAGGACAGAAAATCTTAGCTAATGGTGCTCATCCTAAAAGAATTACCCAATAGTCGCTTTCATGAACTTGAACTTCTCATACTCACAGGCCAGTGCGGCTTTTTCCTGTGTTTCTGCATCCGGGAATAAGGCAACCATATAGCCGCCTCTTCCACCGCCAGTCATCTTTGCCCCAACTGCACCGTGCTTTTTTATGAACTCCACAAGACAGTCAAGATAGGTGTGTGAAACACCTGATTTTTTCAAAAGTTCATGATTTTGATTCATAAGCTGGCCGATAAGTTCCAAATCACCAGTGGCCAGTGCATCCTTGCCTTGATGAGCCAGTTCCTCGGCCTTATTGAAGATTTCAGCGAATATTTCTGGCTCTTTTTCCTTATTTTCCCTGAGGATACGTACTGCATCGCTGGTCTTGGTTGTTATGCCAGTGGAAACCAGCAGCACATGAAGTGGTTTACCAACCTCAAGCAAATCCATCTGATTTTGCCCGCCCTCCAGGTTATTTCTGAAAAATATTGGCTGGCCGTAGGTCGAGCAGGTATTGTCAATTCCACTGGGAGTGCCAGCATAGGCTTTATCGCCCTCTAATCCACATTGATTGATTTGCTCATCGGTTAAATTCAGGCAAAAATGCTCTGAAACCGCCCGGGCCATTGCAACACAATTCGCCGCGCTAGCTCCAACGCCGGAAGCGCAATAAAGGTCTCCGGCCAGTGTTACTTCCACCGGGGTTTTATCGAAATCCAGATGCCAGACTGCGTCATTCATGTTTTTCACAGACTGGGCCATTGCCTCGGCATACTTTTCCTTGTATCCTGCAGCAGTATCACGATTGTCAATTATCTTGAAACCAGGTTCATTAGCTTCAACAAGTTCAGCAGTGGTATGACTGGATATACCAGAGGCAATAGATGCGTTTCCGTAAACCACAAAATGTTCTCCGAATAATATCACTTTACCGAATCCGATTCCTTTCATAAGAGAACCTCCTTCTGCGAAATAGGTTCCTCAAATGCTAAACAATTTTTGTTTATCATTGCCATGTTCACATCTCCTTTTTGGGTTTGTATTCCTGGGTGAGCCAGTCCCTCCAGCCAATATATCTTCCAAGCTCATTAAGGCAATCATTTGCATCATAGAAGCTTAATTCCCACATTTCCTCAGTCTTGTGCTCGCGCATGATGTCCTTTGTTGCCTTTAGCCAGGCTGGAAAATCTGATGGAATAGCACCAAATATGAGAGTCACAAGAAGCCCATTCTCGAAACCAAGTCTCTTATCCTTTGGCCGGGTGATTGGCTGTGGCTTGAGATTGGCAGAATGGCTGATTACGCCTATTTTCTTGCCGTCTGAGCCGCCAACGAAGTTCATTGAACTGGATAATTTGGGAAACCACTCATCTGAAATCAGATATCCAAACTCGTCAAAGTACTTGCTGCCATCAGGATAGACAGGAATACAATACATACTACTTGCCCTGAATTCGAATAGACCAGATGGTGCTCCGGTGAACGTGAATGAATCTGGAAGGCTATTTTCAATATCCCCCTCGGTTTTTTCAAGATGGATTATGCTGTCTTTGAGATCCTGAATTGTCTTTTCCGGGCCGCCATTGCCCCAACCATCCGGGTCAATCCACAGATGAGGTGTAACAATTGGCCGGTCTGGCAGCACTCCAGCCATTATGTCTGGAATGTCGATTGGGCCCATGGGCCAGTACTTCTGCATCCACTGCTGCTC
>JAGLQM010000026.1 GCA_023136815.1 Thermoplasmata archaeon | reverse complement strand
AAGCCTCTCCATTATTTCCCATTTCTTGCACTAGTTCTTTATTTTCAGCCAATGTTTCAATTGCTTTTGCTAGTTGTGCATAATCTCCTGAGGGAAATGTTATTCCACATTTTGTCTCATTTACTATTCGTTCAAGTGGTGGAAGATTGGTAGACACCACTGGTTTTTTCATGAGCATGTATTGGAATAATTTATTTGGAATTGTGGAATCAGTATGTGGATTTGACAGGTGCGGAATGACACATACATCACTTATTTCAATGTAATTTGGAAGAGATTCTGCTGGTTGCCAGCCAGTTAAGATGACTTCTTTCTCAACTTTCAGTTCTTTAATCAGATCTTTCAATATCTGGGTATTATTACCATCTCCCACTAAAAGTAATTTAATTTCAGGATATTTTTTTCTCAGGCTTGGAATGGCTTTAATTGCAGTTTCAAGTCCTCTGTGCGGTCCAAACCCTCCTGTATATGTTATTATTGGATTACCTTGGATATTGATTTGAAAGGAAGTGCAGGGTAGCGGGACAAATTCCTTTACTTTTTCAAGATTCATTACCACTGTGATTTTTTCTTTCTGTATGCCCAACTCAGTTAATCTATTCTTTGATTCATTGACTACCACAATGATATGATTGGCTTTTTTACAGCACCATTTTTCTAATATTTGGAACACGGATGTAACAATTTTATCCTTGGTACTTGGCTTCAATCTTGTTACCAAATATAAATGTGGCCAGTTTTCTCGAATATCGAAAATTATTGGAGCCTGAAGTGTTCTCTTATTAAATGAGCAAATAGACATCATTTCCAAATCATTGCAATGTATAATATCTGGATTCAGTTCAATGATTTTTTTAACAATATCTTTTCTCAAATTTTTGAACATCCTTAACTTTGAAAAGATGCTAGAGTTTTTAGGTATTGCTTCCCCCACTGGATAAATATGCATTCCTGCCGGGTCTATGATATTACCTTTCATCTCATTTTTTCTATTCCAACATATAATATGAACTTCATAATTCGCAGCAATGAGGCTCTTAACTTCTCTCATGACTCTTACATCTGGATGTGATACACCTTGAATCACGCATACTCTTTTTTTCATGGCTTGTATCTTTTGAATTTTTTCTTCATTCATATGAACACTAAAATGGAATTGTCTGATTGTATTAATATTATGTGTCAATATCTGAAGATGATTGGCTTATGGTAATGATTAAATAGCAATTCTTATCTCAAGATTCGAGGAGTTGAACCAATGAGAATATTATTTGTATACCCTCCGTATCAATTATTCATGAGTGCCCCGCCCCTTGGTATTGCATATCTTGCCTCATATATCAGAAAATATGATTCATCTGTAAATTCTAAAATCATGGATTACAATATTATATGCACAGTTGATGAATTTAACAAGAGAGATTTAGCAAAGGACATTGACGATGCTGATATTGTTGGAATAAGTTTTATGACTCCAATGATAGATGAGGCAATGCACATAGCCAAAGTTGCCAAAGAGAGCGGTAAAATAGTGATAGTTGGCGGCCCTCATGCTACTGCATTGCCAGATGATATGCTCGAGTCAAAATATGTGGATATAGTGGTCAGAGGAGAAGGCGAGCAGACATTACTTGAGATTATTGATGCTCTCAAGACTTCCAAGAACCTATCTGGCATAAATGATAAAATTTTAGGAATTTCTTATATCTCTAATGGTAAAATTATTCATACTTTAGACAGGCCATATATCGAAAATGTTGATGACATTCCATTTCCTGCCAGGGATCTTCTTGAGCTTGAAAAATACTCGGTTAATTATCCTGGCTTTGATGCCAATAAACCCGTTACATCTATAATGGGAAGCCGTGGTTGTCCGGCTAAATGTATATTTTGTGCTTCCAATGTTGTTTGGAGAAGACAGGCCAGATTTCGAAGTCCAGAAAATATTGTCCAGGAAGTTGAATCTGTTATCAATGACTTTGGCATAAATCAATTCAACTTTTCCGATGATACATTTACCCTGAAGCGAAATAATGTAATAGAGACCTGTGACTTGATAATTGAGAAAAATCTGGATGTAGTATGGGCATGCAGTACCAGAACAACTTCAGCTAATCGTGAGATGTTCGAAAAAATGAAGGCCAGTGGTTGCACACGGATTGGCCTTGGCATTGAGTCAGCCAATCCAGAAGTTATTAAGAATATCAAGAAAGGAATAAACATCGAGAAAGCCTCAGAGGTTATTCGAATGACTAATGAGCTTGGCATGGAAGTGTCCGCATACTTCCTTATCGGCAATCCGGGAGAATCTAGAAAGAGCATTAAGGATTCTATTGATTTCATTATTGAGCATGATCTTCCTTCCTCTCCAGGCATAGTGGAACCATTTCCTGGAACCGAGATACATGAGATAGCCAAGAGAAATGGCCATCTTAGAGATTTTGAATGGAGCCAACTTCTTAAAGGAACTGGAAAGCCTGTAATGAGAACTGATGTCCTATCATATGATGATATTGAAGCATTGAATAGTGTAGCAGCAGTGATTCTTGGAGCGCGAAGACGGGGAATGATTTACGGCTTAATGTCAATGTCCTGGCACATGTATAATAGGCCTAAACTTGGACCTAAGATAATGTTCGAAGTTTTCACATATTATATAAAAAGTCCAAGATGGCAAATTTAATCCTGTTTCATCAGTTTCTTCAAAACTAGCTGACTTTTTCTGGAATTTTCTGTTATTATCTTGACTGTTGGCCTATAATCTATTTCTTTTGTTCCAGAAATAATAGAATTCAATTCTTCCTTGATGGATTCCACATCAATTTCATTGACATTGTGAATTACAATATCATCTGATACCGTCCCAAGGAAACTGTCAATCTTACTATCATAGGATATTGCAATCACTGGAACATTATCTGAGATAGCAAAAATTAATGAATGCAATCGCATACCAATCAATACATCTGCAGATGCAATTATTCCTTTTAGTATGCCTGGTTTTTGAATGTCATCGATTAATATGTAATCGCCCTTTATTTGTTTTATTAAATTATTGTAAAATACCATATCTTCTGATGGTTGGAATGCCAGTAAAATTAGATTGGTATTAGGCTTGCAAGATATGAAATTGCATAATTCTATTATTCTATCATTAAACAATTTTCTATTTTTATTCAAATTAGATTTATTTTCTTTATAATGAAACCAGGATCTGAGGCAGATTACTATATTTTTTCCATCGGGTATTTTCTTTCTATCTAGGGTATTATTTATTTCTGATTCAGATGCCTTTTGAAGAATAATTGCAGGGTCACCAGTTACTATAATATCATCTTTCACACCTATGGATTTTAACAAGTCCATGGATTCCTGGTCTCTCACGGTTATAGAATCAAAGAAAGAAAGTGCGAATCTAGTGGTACACTTTGATAACCACCCCTTAATAGGTCCGGCACCAACTGCATAGAGAATAGTTTTTTTACCCATAATCTTTCCTAATATTCCTTTTTCCAAATTTTTAATTATCTGGAATGAACCAAACCAGTCATGTATTATTCCTCCTCCTCCAACTATGACACAATCTGTATTTTTAATTTCATTAATTATATTTATAGATTGGTTTATTATTCCTTTTTGTATCACTTTATTTGTGTAGCCTATAACATGATGAACTCCAGGGAATAGGGCTTCCACCCCATGCAGTTTCTCTGTGGCTGGAGGATTATTGGAAAAAACAGTGACTGTAGATTTAGGAAAGTTCAAGTTAAGATTTTGAATAATGCTTTGGAGAATAGCTTCATCTCCGGCATTCCCATACCCATAATAACCGCTTATCACGAATTTCATATTGGAATGGTGATTATTCTCTCGCATTAAAGTGGAAACCATAATTCCGTACATAAGCCTTTGTGCCCATCTATCCACAAGTTTGACTGCTAAAATTGATTTCCTGTCATAAGTTTGTGCTCTACCTATAGAATGATTAGTGTTTGGAAGCTCTCATTTTCTCTTCATCTCAGAACGTACATAATTGAATATTTCCAGAGGGTTTATTGTATCCATAAAAAAATCAAAATCCTTTTTCTTGAATTCTTTTATAGCCCATAGTATTGACACATAAAGAAGGATGCTAATAAAACCAAATATCACTAAATGATACCATCTTGGTGAATCAAATAATGAACTGATATACATCATAGAGATGCTCATGATAATTCCTGCAATGATGTGTTTTCCCACATTCTTGCCATTGAAATGCTTTCTTGTCATCCTGCCTGAATAGAATCTTAATCCAAGATAAAGAATAATTCCAGATACAAGAGCAGCACAGGCAGCGCCACTTGCTCCAATTATGCCAAAATTACTAAGTGGACTGCTACTTGGAATCAATACGATGTTTAGTAGTATATTTGTTATTCCGCTGATTACAATTGTTTTTGCCAGGATTTTTGGCTTATCCATTCCAAGTACTAGGTATCTATACGGTGTGAGGAATGTATATATTAATGTGTAGAAAACAAGAATTCTAAGGCTCATCTCTGCAGGTCTAAACGAACTGTTCAAGAAAATATCAATTATCAATTGGCTGAATGTGAAAAGGAAGAATATAATCGGCACGATAATCATGGATGAATATCTCTCTGACTGTTTGGTAACTTTGACTATCTCATGAATTTTTTTCTTTTTGCTTAGCTTTTTATTCGAGTATACAGAAGAGATTGTTGGGAAAAGAACAATAGCAATACTGCTTGCGAACAGAAGTATGAGAGTTGAAAATCGCTGGACAGATGAATAATAACCCACCTCTATCGAGGTCCAGAAAAATCCCAGCATGACCTTATCTACATTGGCAATGAGTAGTGTAAATATCAAGGGAATCATCAAAGGAGCGGCAAATTTCAGATAGAGTTTTGCGTAATCCATGTCTGGTTTTTTGATAGGATATTTTCTTAACATTATCATTCCAGTTATGAACATAATAAGGGCACCCAACATGTAAGTTGTTGCAAAGGCCCCAATAGCATTATTTGATAGAAATATTTGAATATTTGAAAGTGAGGATGGCCAATCATATGTAGGTAGAATATTTATTACCATGTCAGTTCCTCCAACTGAGATGAACGCTCCTGTGACGCCGGCCATTGCCACTAAAATCATCAAAGGTACTCTGGTCAATGTGTCCATTATTGCACTAAACTGACTTTTTGCAATTTCTTTGCGGCTATTGAATGTCATAATTGGTATCTGAGCCAATCCAAAGAATACATAGTAACCTAGGAATAGGTAAATCACGCTTTCTTTTGTAGCATCATAGAAATCCTTTTGAAGAACATATTTCCAGATTGCAATTCCGCCTACTACACACATAATCATTATCGAGACCAGCAATAATTTGATTGCAATGAAAGTTCCTATGCAAGAGCCCTGATCTTTCCCTTCGGACATCTTCTTTACATGAGTTGCATCGAATCCAAGATTCATTATGAATGAAAAGGTACCCACGAATGCCATTCCAAACCAGATAACACCCATAAGTGAAGGAGCTGAACTGCCCCAGAGTTTTGATACCAGCATTATTCCAAGTATGCCAAGAGCTGCGCTTGTTCCTTGTGTAAGAATTATTAGAAATGATTTTCTAGCTATCATCTTCATTCACTCTTGCAATGCAATCTTTCATTCTGTATAAATACCTGCCCACTTGACAGTGGCCTGATTACTAAACATGAGATGCTATAATTTCAGATATAATCTTTCCTGCATTTCCATCGCCATATGGCGAAGGTGTCGAAGGTGTTTGATTTGTTAAAACTTCATTTGCAATTGCCTCTGCAATATCTCCGGCATCGGTGCCAACAATTGTAGCATAGCCAGAGTTAACTGCTTCCGGTCTTTCAGTGCTCTTTCGAAATACAAGTACTCTTTTTCTAATGGACGGGGATGTAGCTTCTTCCTGAATGCCTCCAGAATCCGAGAAAATAAAACGACATTGTTTCATCATTGCCAGAAAATCAAAATAACCTGCTGGTGGAATCAGATGAACATTATTCGAACCTGCCAGCTTATCATATAATCCAAATTGACCAAGCATCTTTTTGGTTCTTGGATGAAGCGGATAAACCACTGGCAGTGGAGCCTTGTCAAGCACATCCACCAGTCCTGAAAGAACTGTTTTATCATCCACATTTTCAGCTCTATGGGCAGTAACTAGTATGAAATCATCAAAAGGAATTTCCTTGGCAACCTGACTTTTTTCTTCAGCCATCTTGACATATCTTTCACATGCATCTATTACGGTATTGCCAGTCATGTGAATATCGCCCCATACTTTTTCATCTTCTAGAATTTTAGATGAATCTGGTGTCGGGGCAAAAAGGTAATGTGAAATGTGGTCAGTGATTCTGCGATTGTATTCTTCTGGCATGCGACGGTCATTGCTTCGAAGACCAGCCTCAACATGGCCTACTTTGATGCCCATCTTGACTGCTGTTAATGCTCCTGCCAGTACTGTGTTTGTGTCTCCTTGCACAAGGACACTGTCGGGTCTTTTTTCCTCAAGCATCTTTTCCAGTTTGCACATACAATCTGCAGTTTGGGCTGCCTGGGTCCCAGAACCTACTTCAAGATAATGATCTGGTTTTCTCATTCCAAGGTCCCGAATAAAACTTTCAGATAGTGAATCATCATAATGCTGCCCGCTGTGAATGAAAATTACGTCTTCTCCCATGTCCTCCAGGGCAAAGAGTACTGGAGCCATCTTGATTAATTCAGGTCTTGTACCAAGTACTATTGCTATGCTCATCTGCATGGTATTGATTAATCTCTGATATATATCTTTCAGTTGTCAGTTCTGTGCTTAGGCAATGGTCTTACTCCTTTTCCATAAGCACAACATGCTGTGGGAATGGAATCTCAATTGAACTGACCCCTTCATAGTGGACTCTAAGAATAGATACACTATATAACCACTTCCATCGACTCTTCATTCAGTTTCTGCTCGAATTCTATCCCAAGTTAGGATTCATCTGTTTTTGACTTTGATTTACGCACAAAGTGTCAAAAATAGGTTATATGTTATATTCTATGCATTCTTTGTATTCAATGGCTAGTGTTCTTCAAATGCTCATTCTAGCTTGCAGGAGACATTTGTCCAAGTTCAGTAAGCCTTTTGAATGCCCTATAGGATACTGGAGCAATATTTAGATAATTTGTCTAAATTGCAGAAAGGTTAAATAAACAATTAATGTGAGGCAGTAGATAATATGGTAAAAGTGGGATTCCTCATCAATCCGATAGCGGGCATGGGCGGCAGGGTCGGCCTCAAGGGTACAGATGGAGTTCTTGGGCAGGCAATGGAACTCGGTGCAGAGCCAGTGGCTCGGGAGAAAGCAGAAATAATGCTTTCTCGTTTACGGGAACTAATATATATAAGAGAATTAGACTGGCTCACATGTTGCGGGGACATGGGTGCGAAAGCCCTGGATGAGGCAGGTTTTGATTTTTCAATTACCTATGATGCCATTGAAAACACCAGCCAGAAAGATACCCTGGCTGCCGCAAAATCGTTTATGGATGCTGGGGTTGATTTGATAGTTTTCTGTGGTGGCGATGGAACTGCCAGGGACATTGTTTCGATGGTCGAGAAAAATGTGCCAGTTTTGGGAATTCCTTCCGGTGTGAAGATGTATTCAGGGGTCTTCGGTGTCAGCCCGGCAAGAACTGCCGAAGTACTGGCAGGCTTCTTGAATGGTGAATTGGAACTTGCCGATGTGGAAATAATGGACCTGGACGAGGACAAGTACCGACAGGGTGATTGGTCGGTACGGCTCTATTATTCTGCTATGACGCCCTTCGAATCAACGCTTGTCCAGTCATCCAAAATGATGATTGAGGCAGCCAGCGACGAGGCAATAAAAGAAGAAATTGGCGAGTACATTGAAGAGCTAATTTCAGAGGAGCCAGATACATTGTTTTTATTGGGGCCCGGTGGAACTCTGGAGTTCATCAGTAAGATGTTAGGCATGGAAAAAACACTATTGGGCATTGATGCAATTGCCGGAGGCCAGCAGGTTGGTGATGATCTTAATGAAGAGGGTATTTTACAATTATTCGAGAAATATAATAAAATTAAACTAATATTAAGTCCCATAGGCAGCCAGGGTTTTGTTCTGGGCCGTGGAAATTTGCAATTGAGTCCCAAAGTGATTCAAAAAATTGGCCGCGAGAATATCTTGATTGTTTCCACACCGGCCAAATTACATAGAACTCCAAAACTGAGATTCGACACTGGGGATGCTGGACTGAATTCTGAACTCGCAGGTAGAGGCTGGTTTTCCGTGGTCATAGGTTACAGGTTGAGCCGCTTGGCAGAAGTTTCTATTTAGCAATAATCGTTAAATAAGTTCCCTGGTTTCCATGGCTCAATTACCTTAGAGGTGAATTCATGAAAATATCTGGTAACTATAGAATGGAGTTTCATGAGAAGCCTGCGTTGAAAAAGGAGGCAGAATAGATGAAAAGAAATCCAAATGCATTTTTAAGAGAGGAATATCAGGACATTGTTGAGAAGGGCTTTAACTGGCAATTGCGGACACTGGAAGGACCGTCTGCGCCAGTATGCAAAGTTGATGGCAAGGAGGTCATCATGCTCTGCTCCAATAACTATCTCAATTTGAGCAATCATCCAAAGATAAAGGAAGCGTCAAAGAAAGCAATAGACACTCACGGTGCTGGCTCTGGCTCTGTAAGGGCAATAGCAGGAAACATGGACCTTCATTTTGAAGCCGAGAGAAGGCTGGCCAAGTTTAAAGGCACTGAAGCAACACTCATTTATCAGACTGGCTTTGCAGTAAATGCGGGCTTAATTCCACAGCTAGCTGGCAAGGGCGATATAATTATTAGCGACGAACTGAACCACGGCAGTATTATCGACGGGGTCCGGCTCACAAAAACTGACCGGGCAGTTTATGCACACAGCAACATGGGCGAGCTTGAGAAAGCACTGAAAGATGCAGATGCAAAGAACTATCGCAGAATACTGGTCATCACAGATGGGGTTTTCAGTATGGACGGAGATATTGCCAAGGGAGGTGAGTTTGTGAAACTTTGCCAGGAATACGGCGCAATGAGTTACATTGACGATGCCCACGGAGAAGGTGTCATCGGCCCAGATGGGCGAGGAATGGCTGCTCACTTTGGAGTTGAGGGCAAGCTGGATGTGGAAATGGGAACATTCTCAAAGGCATTCGGTGTTGTAGGCGGTTTAGTTGCTGGCTCTCAAGATCTAGTCAACTATGCATACAATAAATCAAGGTCATGGCTTCTCAGTGGTTCTGCTCCACCGGCAACTGCAGCGGCCCAGATTGCGGCAATTGATGTTTTGGAAACCGAGCCGGAGCATGTAAAAAACCTCTGGGACAATACAAATTATTTCAAGAAGGAAATCCAAAGCATGGGATTCGACACTGGCAATAGCGAAACACCAATCACACCAGTCATATGTGGGGAAAGCCACAAGGCCAAAGAGCTGAGCAATTATCTGTATCAGGAAGGTATCTTTGCTCTGCCAATCGTGTTCCCCATGGTTGCGCGGGACAAGGCCAGGATAAGAACAATGATGAATGCTGGCCTTACCCGAGAGCATCTGGACAAGGCACTTGCTGCATTCGAGAAGGGTGGAAAGGATCTTAATATTCTTTAGGCCCAATTCTGGAAATGGCCTCACAGCAGAAACACATAATCCAAGTTTGACAGATTGTGTAAATGACGAAAGCCACATTTGGTTTGCGTTAGGATGAATCTCGGATTTATTCTATGGAAATATTATAAA
>JAGLQM010000025.1 GCA_023136815.1 Thermoplasmata archaeon | reverse complement strand
GCTTCCCTTTTCTTTGCCATTTGTTCACCCCCTTTCGGTGCGCAGGCTTGTACTCACCCGCGTATAATATCGAATTCAGCATTCCAAAAGCATCAATATGCCCTTTGGGCCTCACAGAAATATATGGATTGTCTACAGGTCCGAATACCCTTGCCACCTTTCCGATCTCTCCTCCTCTGGAGTCAAATACCGGAGTGCCTGGCCTTGAAATATCCAGGGCCTTTAGGAGTATGGTACCATCATGTATGACATTCTTTACCGTTCCCAACTTTTTCATGGAGTCCCTCTGCTATCGTCGTTTAAGTAGTTTTGGAGTTTCGGCTAAGAACATCTCATATATAAAGATTACGCAGTTCTTAATATGCATTACCACTTTTTCCATAGAAAATGGTTTATATCATTAAATCAGATGCCTGGATAAAGTTTATAAGCTTGTCATCACACCTTATTTATACAGCACAAATTTGGCATTAACATGATATTCACACTTGTCAAATCTGCGTTACACCTATTTCGCAAACCACACTTGGTTTGCGCTAGGATGAATCCAACATTCATCTGTTTTTGACTGTGATTTATGCACAAAGTGTCAAAAATAGGATCAACTATAAACTGATTCCCAATAATGAATCAGACGAGACATGTTCAGTGAAACAAGGGTCTGAATTGATTGGTGTTTCAATCTGCTTTCTGGAACTCCAGGAATGCCCTGTAGGCCGAGTAGATATCAACCTTGCTAGCTATCTCGAATGGGGAGTGCATGCTCAACAGTGGAGGGCCGCAATCAATTACCTCAAGGTTATGCTCGGAAAGGAATCTGGCTATTGTTCCGCCGCCGCCTTCGTCAACCTTGCCAAGTTCTGTATACTGCCATGGAATCTTTGTCTTGTTGAATAGTATCCTAAGCTCACCAAGGAATTCTGCATTTGCATCATTTGATCCACCCTTGCCCCTGGCTCCACCAAACTTGCATATTCCTATTCCGTGGCCCAGTCTGGCAGCATTACCCAGATCATGAACGCTCTTGAACATGGGGTGAACCCCGGCGTCAACATCAGCAGATACTGCCCGGGAATTGGTCATTGCTCTTTTCAGGATGGAATAACGATAGTTTGGAACTGCCTTCTCAAGCATTTCGCCCACAACCATCTCGAAGAATCCGCCCTGGGCACCGGTGGCACCGATACTTCCCACTTCTTCCTTGTCGAAGAATAGGGTCAATGCGGTCTTCTTTGGCTTGTCAACATCCATAATCGCTTTTAGGGAAGTGTAAGCGCAAATTCTGTCATCCTGACCATATCCGCCAACCATGCTTCTGTCTAAACCAACATCTCTTGCATCGGTGGCTGGAACCACCTGTAATTCCGCAGAAATCAGATCTTCCTCAACTATGCCATATTTCTTGTTAAGAATCTCAAGAATATTAAGCTTCAACTTGCTCTTGGCATCCTTGTCAGATGAGGGGCGGTTACCGATAATTATGCGCAATTCTTCGCCCTTAATGACCTCTGACATCTTCCTGTCTGACTGGACCTTGTGAGAAAGGTGCGGTAGTAAATCCCCAATTATGAAAACCGGATCATTGGGATCCTCGCCAATTGTTACATTAAGTATCTTGCCGTCTGCATTCATTATGATTCCATGAAGGGCCAGCGGTATGTTCACCCACTGATATTTTTTTATGCCGCCATAATAGTGGGTTTTGAATAATGCCAGTTCCGAATCCACATCCTCATAAAGCGGCTTCTGCTTGAGATCAATCCTTGGAGAATCTATGTGACTGGCCACGACTTTCATGCCCTTTTCTATTGGATCCTTGCCAATGACCGCCAATGCTGCGAGTTTGCCCATGTTTGTGAATATGATTTTGTCGCCAGCCTTGAGATTCTTGTACTTGTCCAGAAATTTGAACCCTTTCTTCTTCGCGGCCTCTACAATAAAATCAACTGATTCGCGCTCGGTCTTTGCCTCAGAGAGGAAAGCCTTGTAGCCATCTGCAAAATCATAAATCTTCTTTTCCTGGGTTTTGGTAACCTCAAGCCAGGAAGTCTCTTGTTTTGTTGATAATTTATCCTCAAGTGTCTGCTTCTTCTTTACCATATTATTCGCGCCCCCCTAGAGCTGTAACTATGTGAAATTGTTAAACCCCAATAGAATGATTATATATTTAGGGTTTCTGGCATATTTGATATAATATTGGAAAAGTTTGAGGAAATGATTAGGCTGGAACCATACGAAAAATTCGCATAGCGAACTTTTTGGATTATGCTGAGCTATGATAGCTCAGCTAATTTTATGATTTTTGCCTTTGGCATAAATCAAAAAACGTATCGCAAGCTAGATAGAAAAATCGGCCGACCATACAATCCGAGAAACAGATTCTGTTTGATTAATATTTATATTCACTAATTTCTCGACTTTTGAGGAATTCCTCGGGTTTTCTTTTTCCAATTAATGTATGTAAATATGGAAAAAGAAAAGCGCCCCGAGCGGAATTTGAATCCGCGTCGAAGCCTCGACAGGGCTTCATGATAGGCCGCTACACTATCGGGGCATATTGAAACGTTTTGCGGCTGAGCACCGATGTGTGGGGAAGTGCGCGAGCATTCCCGTAACGCTATCGGGGCACGTTTTTGCGAGATAAGCAGACTCGGGACACAAAACTGGTTTATTAGGTTTACTGTGGAAAATCGAAAAGTTAAAGAATAAGGCCAAAACCTTATTTTAACATCCTCAATGCCCCGTTCCATGGATATCATCATCTGGACCGGTTTCATACTATCCATATTAGCCATTCTTGTAATATCTAGATGGCATCTTGGAGCCTCGCTTTTAACTGCTGCTTTAGTGCTGGCCTTGTTCACCATGGGTCCAGGAGAATTTAGCAGTCTTGGGGCGGAGACCTTCACAAATCCAGGTATTGTGATGATGGCGATGGCTGTAGCCATGATCCCCATGATCGGTGGTTATATGGAAACATCCGGTCAGATGGACTCCATGGTCAGCAATCTGCGGGTGAACCGGCGGGGATTTTTAGGCACGGTTCCGGCATTACTGGGTATGCTCCCCATGCCTGGCGGGGCACTTCTTTCTGCGCCGCTGGTGAAAAAGGGTGGAGAGGGCGTAAGCCCCGAGTCTCTAGTTGCTCTGAATGTCTGGTTCCGACATGCATTGTATCTTGTATACCCCATCAGCACAGCCCTGATTGTGTCTAGCTACCTTGCTGGCCTGGATGTTTATGAGGTGATTCCTACACTGGCTCCGTTCTTCCTGATTACTCTTGGGCTGGGATACTGGTTCTTTCTTCGGGAGGCAAATGGCAAGATAACCGGAAAAGGCAAATTCTCCTGGAAAGGACTTATGATTCCTCTGATGACATTGTTGGCTGCGCCAATAATTGATTTCTTAATTCTGAAAGGTCTGGAACCGGAGATTCGCGAAACCGCTCTTATCCTGGCTGTTATGGTATCATTCATACTTGCTGCATACTTTGCAAGGACTAATATCAGAAAAAGTTGGAAGATAGCAAAGAAAATGAAGCCATGGAACTTTGGTTCCATAATATTCGGAATGTTTCTATTTTTGGCCATATTTCAGAATTCTGGAGTTCCGAAACTTATTGGTGATCTGGGACTTTCCAGCCTGGCACTCTGTGTAGGTGTGGGCTTTTTCCTGGGCCTGGTGACTGGCAGAATTCAGGTACCTGCATCAATAATTATTCCAATCTATCTGGGCAGTGCCGGAGTACTGGCAATGTATCCATGGCATTTTGCAATAACCTATATGAGCATATTCGTGGGATATGTGATATCACCGGTTCATCCGTGCATTTCCGTCTCTCTGGAATACTTTGGAGTTGATGTGAAAGGTTTTCTGAAAAAAATGGCTGTTCCTTCTGCAGTAATGATGATAATCATGGTTATTGTTGGTATTATTGTGTTTTAGAAACTAAGAATATCGACCTTCAATAAGATCCATTATGTATCTGCCAGGAATTAATCTAGATTAATTGATACGAGAGTTTCAGTACACTGGATGCCTTCAATGGCACCTATATCTTTTATTGACTTGGACAAAAGCTTGGCAACACTTTCCCCTTCCATTGTTATGAACAAATCATAGGAGCCAGTAACTGCATGAACCTCTTTCACACCCTTGACATCTCTGATTGAGCCTATTACGGAGTCTACAATGCTAGCATCCACTTTAGCCAGTATGAAAATCGTTTCCATATATTGCCTCTTTAGCATCCCACACAAAATTATTGCATGGAGATTGCGTTGTTTGGGCACTCGCTGACGCAGGCCTCACAGTCTATGCACAGATCAGCATCTATCACAGCAATGTCGTCCACCATTTTTATGGCCTCACTGGGACAGGCATCCACGCATACACCGCAGCCAACACACTCATCTTTGTTTACTACTGCTACCATGATGCGCGGCATATTGTAGAAGTTAATAAAGATTTTCAACCATAATCTCTTTGCTTTTATGTAGTTAATTACGAAGATTACGGAACTTTTGATTGTGATTGTTGTGATATGGTTCAATCAGGTCGGGTTCTCAATATTTGTATAGTTTGACACCGAACCCAACTATTGCTATCAAAATGTTTTGAGCAGTATGATGCTCCAATCTATCAGACATTGTTGCCGCATCATGGTCGAACGCTTTGCGTTCAACGAGGGAGGCTTGAAACTCTAATAAGTGGTGGTTCTGTTTCTTACCCCCAAAATTTATTAATCCCTGGACTATAGGCTTTATCATGAGAATGGGAATGGGATTGCTCATTGTGCTAAGTTTATTGCTAAGTGGAATAATGCTGGCTCCGGCTGCAGATTCTAGCGAGATTGAAGTTACAATTAATGCTCCAGTGGTATCGCATCCGCCCATTCGGATTAATTCTAATGGGGATTTTCCTGGGATTGCGAGTGCCGGAGACGGTAGTGCAGGAACCCCCTGGATTATTGAGAATTTGGATATTAATGGTACTGGTGCTGGCTATTGTGTTTATGTGGGAAATACCACCGAATACTTTGAAGTTAGGAATTGTAGCTTGTATAATGCTAGTGGAACCTACAATGATTCCTATGCTTCAACATCTGGGCTGTTCCTGAACAATGTTTCAAATGGCTCTGCAGTCAATAATACATTATATTCAAACCCCATGTGGGGTATTGACTTATTTCATTCAGAAAATATCACTATTTATGACAATAAAATCTATAATCATACAGGAAACGGAGCTATATTCCTCCGTTTGACTAATCGAAGCAATGTGATAGATAATAAAATGAATGATAATGGCTGGGGCATTCGTCTTTCTCAATCTGAAAATAACACATTAGAGTATAACAGTGTAACGAACAGCACAACCAGTTACCGAATTGCAGGATGGTCTCATTATAATGTGTTATCAAACAATACTGCTTTCAACAGCACTGACGGAATTTACATTTTTTCATTTACTGAAAATAATCTCATTTTGAATAATACTATTGAAAATACAACCCATGGCATTCGCATAGTTACAACGAGTAATAATACCGTTTATCATAATAATTTCTTAAATTACACAGATGTGCCATATGATGATAGAAATAACACATGGGATAATGGCTATCCCTCGGGCGGAAATTATTGGTCAAATTATTCTGGAAATGATGCATTCTTCGGGTCAGGCCAGGATTTGCCTGGATATGATGGAATCGGTGACACTCCCTATGCTATATCTGGCGGCGTAAATCAGGATAATTATCCATTAATGCAGCCATGGAACGGTACAAATATCACTGCTGTTCCTGAAGTTATTCCCCCATTAGCCCTAAACTACACCCCAACCGGTACAAACGTTTCCATAACAGAAGTAATCGAAATAACCTGGAACGAGACAATGAACTGGACATCAGTAGAAGATGCATTCGATTACACAGATGGAACAACTGTGTGGAACTCTACTAATGGTTCTTGGACCCATTTTCCGTCTGTAAATATTTCCACCTTCACTCCCACTGGTCTTTTTGCCTATGAGACCCAATATTTTGTGACTGTAAACTGCACAGCAACTGATATTGTCGGCAATCCCCTGAACCAGGACGGGAACGGGACTGGCGGTAATTGGCCAGATGATGTTCTGGAATGGTATTTTATGACTGTTAGAGGGCCGCCGTTTTTGATTTCTACAGTTCCCTATGATGGGCAGATTAATGTTGATCCATATATGCCCTTAATCATGAGCTTTTCCCGACCAATGAATCAAACCTCGGTTGAGCAGGCCTTCTCCTATTCAAATGCAACATTAACCTACACAATGGCCAATGGTACTGGATCCTGGAATGTTGATGGAACTGAATTCACATTCATGCCATCCCTGTCTTTTGAAATCGAGCAGCCATATACTGTTACCTTGAACGGTTCCATGGCGAGAAGTGTTGATGGAATGACCATGGGATCCAATTCGATTTGGAGCTTTGTTATCTGGGAAAATCCGCCATCGCCTATGGTAGTCGGTACAAATCCTCTGGTTGGAGCCGTTAATGTCCCAGTGAGTGCCTACATAAACCTGGGATTTGATATGGCCATGGATATTCATTCTGTGGAAGATGCTTTTTCATATACAGATGGAAACAATACATGGGATGCTGGAGATGGGGTTATTAACTGGTATACTGGCAATACTCTTTTCTCGTTCCAACCGAATGAAATTCTGATGTTTGATACCCCATATACCGTGGAACTTGACACAAATGCATCATCTGTTTATGGAAATAGGCTAGATGGTGATGGAGATGGCGATTCAGAAATTGTAGATAAATTTACATTTAATTTCACAACCTCTCTGGAACCCCCAACTGTTCTGAGTCATTATCCCGCTGCAGGTGCGGGGGAAGTTCCTGTAATCGCCCCTGCAATTTACATAAATTTCAGTAAACCAATGGACACCATATCTGTAACTGATGGAATCTCGATTTCCCCACATGTGGGATTTCTTTCTTCATTTTCAGCCAATTCAATGAACCTTACTTTGGTCTTAAACAGCAATTTGCTCGTAGCAACGCAATATACATTAACAATAATGGGCACTGTAGAAGATGCTCAAGGAGTCAGATTGGATGGTAATGGAGATGGCATCGGTGGAGATAGGTTCAACTTAATTTTCTCCACAGAAGGAATTATAACGTCCGAAAAGCCATCGATTGTGAGTGTTTTCCCTTCAGATAATGCTAAAATTCCAATTGAATCTGTACAGGTTCAGATAATTTTCAACCAGGAAATGAACAGAACATCAGTGGAAGATGCTTTTTCCTTCTATAATGGCACCTCTGAAGTAAATGGAACATTCACCTGGCGAGGTGATGGAGTTGGAGTAAGATTCATGGTTGAAGGTTCGCTAGAATACAATACGAGTTATTCAGTAGTATTGGCAGGAACTGCAAAGAATATTGATGAGATGGCCATTGGAAATTCAACTGCCTGGCAATATGTCACTGAAAGTGAGGAAGCATCGACCCCACTGGGAGATTTGTTATTCTATGCGGCAATTATTATTTTGATTGTGTTTGTAGTCATGCTGTACATGGCCAATCGCTCTCTACGCATGGACCTTCGAAAGAACAGGGTTAAGCTAAAAAGGGCAATGAAGAAATACAATTTCACAGAGGATGACCTTAAAACCAAAAAAGCAAAGCCAGAGAAAGTTGAGGCAGTCGAGCCAGATGGGGAAGTTCCTGAAATTGAAGAGCCCCCTGAAGAGATAATTCCTGAGGAAAATGTGCCGGTAGAGGCAGAGCCTGTAAAACCAGAGAATGTTGATTCGTCTAATGAATAATTGTGCAACGATTTACTCGACAGGCGAGGGAATCCCCGAAGGGATATTATCTCAAAATTTCGTTAGATACAACAATGGAGAAATTTCACAGAAATTTACTCCACACCGAGGGAATCCCCAAAGGGATATTATCTCATTCTTTCGTTAGACACAACAATGGAGAAATTTCGCAGAAATTTACTCCACACCGAGGGACACCCGGAGGTGTGTCCCTCGGCATTAACAGGAAGCGTCACAGTAAGCTTGGCTCTCTCAGCGCCCTGACCCTAGCCGAGGGTTTGTAGGACGCCTGGGTTGGTCTCCAGTCATTCTAAGGCGACACACCTCTGTCCTGGAGGGACCCTTTAAAGACATCCACTTGTTGACCATTGTTTGCGTTGTGAATCACTATTGCATCGTATCACAATGAATTTGGGTTCATCATGAATACTCGCATCATCACAATCTTCGTACAATGGCCGACTTCATCAAGCCTGTCATGACAAATAAAACTTTCGTGCTAGTTTTTATTGATAAGTGTTCCAAACCGCACAGAGATGATATACACACCAAGTTTACGTTCAAAAATGAGGGCTCCCCAACCCTATCATATGTCTGGAATTGGAGCCCTTATTAAACACACACCAATCCAACAATAATGTAAGTGTTGGCTATCGATAAGCCAATAATATTTTTGAAAAGTTTTTTTTGTATCATTGATTATTTATATGGTCTTTGGTTTCGTAATCCCTGGATAGTGCCTATAAATGGACAAGAAAAAGCTCAAGAAGAACATGGGAGAAATAACCCGAGACATTATGGTGGCCTTTTTGATTATTGCTGTCATAATGCTGTCCCTGTACTCATATTGTGGTATCTGGCCCCCTATGGTGGTCATCGAATCCGGCAGTATGGAGCACCCGCCATCCATGACAGAACATAGAAGCTATGTCGGCGTAATAGACACTGGAGATATGGTCTTCGTGAAAAAGGTGAATGCCAGCTATGGTGAGGATGTGTTGACATATTATCAGGGCGAGGAAATGGGCCATTCCACCTATGGATCATACGGTGATGTTGTAATCTACCGGCCAAACGGTCAGAAATACCGGGGAAACGGTGACCCGGTGATTCCAATCATACATCGGCTTGTTATCTGGCTTGAAATAAATACCACACATGTAAATCCTAATTTCAATGGAATTGACTATGCAAACTATTCCTTTGATGTGCCTTCGCTGGAGATATATGACTCAACCGCCTGGTTTAACATAACCAATTATGGATACAGGCAGGATACTGTCACGATAAATCTGGGAAGGGTGCTCCGGTACTATGAGGCGGGGGGAATTATTCCTCATAGCGGCTACATCACGAAGGGCGATAACAATCCTAACCACGACCAGGATAGCTGGTATGAGCCAGTACTACCTGAGTGGATAATCGGAAAGGCATGGGGTGAACTACCGTGGTTCGGGCTCATCAAATTATGGGTGAACGGAGCAGACACCAGCAGGGCACCGTCAAATAGCTGGACCGGCTTATTCGGCACGATTATTATCTTGTTAGTGATTCCATTGATATGGGATTATATTATTCCAAAGACAAGAAAGTTCCTGGGAAAAAGGAAAAATACCGAAACAGAAGAGCCAATAACCGGGCTAGATGAGCAGACGCCGGAAGAAATTGACCCTGGGAAGGATGAAAACACGGTCAATGAAGAGGTTTCTGAAGAGCCAGATTTGGAACCTCCAAGTTCCACAACAACTTCCATGGAAACCGAAGAATTACCAGAAATGGATCTTCCATCTGAACCCATTGTACCAGAAAAGGAGTGAGAGCTCCCAGGGTATCAAAGTTTGTTTTGATGAAAAAGAAGCAAAGGTTCCTGAGGAAGATGATTAATTACCAAAAACTGACCGCTTCAATAGTTTCGGCTTCCTCTTCTATATACTTATATTAGATAATCAATTAACATTATCAAATGGATATAGAATACTACCAAGCCAAGACCCTTGTTCGGGA
>JAGLQM010000024.1 GCA_023136815.1 Thermoplasmata archaeon | reverse complement strand
TATGTAAGCATAGAAAATCAAAGTCGATTAGACTTTGATAGTTAGGTGTATGGCCTACACAGGTAAACATACAGCATAAAGGAACTGGCAACTGTCCTGTTAATCCAGAAACGCCAGCTCCTTTAGGGGCTGGTAGTTTACAATCTTTGGATTTGATAACTAAATAAAAATAGATTTAGAATTCAACCAGATTGAGTATTATTCTATTATCCATCTCCGTAATCAGCAAATTATAAACAGTGAGATAATGGAGAATAATAGTTTCGGCAACCCCAAATTCCAGTTTATATACATCAATTATATATTCTTAATTGATGGTTACACTCGATAAAATAGCAAAACTGGCAGTTGGTGGTCAATTCGAAAAAACCAGTTCTGATATTTATTCCAAGCCAATTGATCTGAAGAAAGTGGATATTCTGGGGCAGGGCACAAAACATGACACCTGCGCTTCCACTGCTTCCAAGCGGAAGGTTCAGGAATCTCCTGGCCGGATTGGAGACGTAATGTCATCTGGAATCTGCCATGCTTTTGCGCCTGATGGTCGCTGTGTGAGCCTTTTCAAAACACTTTATACAAATGCGTGCCAGCATAATTGCTCGTATTGCCCAAACAGTACCAAAAGTTCCGGTGCAGGAATCATGAGTTATACTCCGGAAGAATTAGCCAGAATAACTATTCAGCTATACCGTGCCAATACCGTGGAAGGTTTGTTCCTGAGTTCCGGTGTTGCCGGAGATGAAACAAAAATGATGGACCAGATGATCGAGGCTGTAGAATTATTGCGTAATAAATATAATTTTATGGGATATATTCATCTGAAAATACTGCCAGGCACTTCCCACAGCCATATCAAGCATGCCATGGAGCTTGTTGATAGAGTCAGTTTGAATATTGAGTCACCCTCGAAAAGCCACATGCATGAATTGTCCAGTACGAAAGATTATCAGAATGATATTTTGCAAAGACAGAAGTATATTCGCGATTTGGTGAACAAGGACAGATTACCAGCAGGCCAGACCACTCAATTTGTGGTTGGTGCAGCTGGTGAATCTGACAGGGAAATATTTACTCGCATGCTGTACGAGTACAATGTCATGGACCTGAAACGCCAGTATTTTTCCGCATTCCACGCAGTAGGCGGTACAGAACTTGAAAAGAACAAATCCCAACCAAGATGGCGCGAAAATCGTCTTTACCAAGTTGACTGGCTCCATAGAATTTACAAATTTGACAGGAAGGAAATGAATCTTGCTTTTAATGAGGATGGTTTTTTGGAAAACAGGGATCCAAAATGGACTATTGCCACACATGTTTTTGATGGGCCAGTTGACCCAAATACTGCAAGCCATGAGGAGCTTTTAAGAGTTCCTGGCATAGGTCCCAAGAGTGCATATAGGATTGTGAATATTCGCAAAAAAGAGCCAATTGTGAGAAAAGTTCAGCTGAAACGGATTGGAGTTAGGGTGAACCATGCTCGAACATTTCTCAAACTAAATGGCTGGCAGGATACTACGCTGAAAGGGTGGCTGCAATGAGTCCTTTCCCAACCAATTTCATCAATCTCCTGAAGATGCATGAGAAATGCAATGATTCTATAATCAGAAAAGCATCTGGCATATGCCCTGATGATATTGATTTATCTACTGATCCAGAGGTGATAAAGATACGCAAGATGGTTAATAGTGTACTCGGGGAAAATCATATGATGAAATCTTTTGTGCGGTTGAAACCCCAGGGTGAACGAATTTTATATGGTTACATGAGGCCGAGACATGATGTCTGGCTAAGGGTAGGATCCTTCTTTGCCAGACGATTTCCTGATACTGTTATAGTCCTTGGAAATAATACAAAAAGTTGGGTTGGTCTATATAATGGAAATACCATAAAACATTCCCAGGCAAAATCTCTAACAAGCACCCTGAAGGAGTTGGAGTCCATATTGGGTAATGACACTGTTGAGGATCCCAAGGAACTTTGGGACACATATTATTGGAGCCAGTACCGGCCTGAGGCAAAGAATACAAAGTATTTCAAACAAAATGTGCGCCAGAAATACATGAAGGCGGTAGGTCTTCATGCAGACACAGACAGCGGCCGTACGACACTTGATCAATTCACAGAATGATTATGAATCAATAGCGTATTTAGGTGAACAATGGAAATAACCGAAACTTTGTACGTCAAAACCCGCAAGGAATTTCGCACCTGGTTGGAGACAAACCATTCCTCGAAAAAAGAAATCTGGCTTATTTACTACAAGAAGCACACTGGCAAGCCCCGGATTCCTTATGATGATGCTGTTGAGGAAGCTATATGTTTCGGGTGGATAGACAGCACAGTGAAGCGCATTGATGATGAAAAATACTGCCAGCGTTATACTCCCAGAAATTACAAAAGCATCTGGTCCGACCTGAATGTCATGCGGGTGAAAAAAATGCTTGATGCAGGCCAGCTGACAGATGCCGGCCTGGAGAAAATTCCTCCGGGGGTAATGAAGGCCGCCAAGTCCGGGAATATTCAAACTTTTACGAGAGAAGGCCATATAATTCCCAAGGTGCTTGAGCCACCAGAGGAACTTTTGGAGGCACTGGCTGCAAATGAAACCGCTCAGAAGAACTGGGACAGTTTTCCGCACTCCCGCAAAAGGCAAATAATCTGGTGGATAGGAGATGCCAAGCGCGCTGAAACTCGTGAACGACGCATTGCCAAGGCTGTGACACTTGCGGAAGATAATGTGAGAATAGCTATGTGAGGTTTATTATATGAATCTAAATAAAATTATAAAAAAGATTGAATCTTTAAAAAATCAGAAGAACATTGACGGCATGGCCAGGTTTGGAATAAACTCCAGAAATAACTATGGAGTTTCAATTTCGGTTCTCAGACTAATGGGCAAGAAAATCGGCAAAGACCATGAACTTGCAATGGAATTGTGGGACACTGAAATTCATGATGCCAGGCTTCTGGCAACAGTCATCGGTGAACCTGATAAACTTACCGAAGTCCAGATGGAAAAAATGATAAGTGATTTTGATTCCTGGGATATTTGCGATGGAGTATGTTCCGGTCTATTCAGGCATCATGCCCTGGCCTATGAAAAGGCAATAGAATGGAGCATCAGAGAACCCGAATTTGAAAAGCGTGCTGCATTTTCCCTCATGGCAACACTTGTGGTTATCGACAAAAAAGCACCAAATTCGAAGTTTGAACAATTCCTCCCAATCATAAAAAGAGAAGCTATTGACGGGAGAAATTATGTGAAAAAAGCAGTGAACTGGGCACTTCGGAGCATCGGAAAACGCAATATGCTATTGAACAAAAAGGCAATCCGGGCGGCCAGGCATCTCCAGAAATCAAGATCCAGGGCAGCCAGATGGGTTGGCAATGGTGCTGTCAGGGAACTGGAGAGCGATAAGGTTCAGACAAGATTGAGAAAGACAGCAAAATGATTATTAACCACTTCTACAATTAAAATCCAATGTATCGGGTGAGAACAAGGCGAATGGGTACTAATATAATTGCATTCCAGAATGGGAAATCTTACATGGCCAGACCAGAAGGCTGGAATCAGACTGGTTTTGTAAATTCCATAAAAAAAACCCTGACCCTGAAATATGAGGTATATGATGGAGATAACTTCCTCAGCAAAGTGGAATATCACTGCCTTCAGAACTATATTCTGATAAAACAAAATGATGGTAACATTGCCATCCAGATGCCGATATTCTACCTCAATGCCCAGAAATATTATGTCAAGGAAAAGCTTCGGGGCTTCCAGATATGGCCTGTCTGGGACACTGGCGAGATAGAGATAGTCATGGAAGGTGAGAAGGCCATCAAGGAGTATTCTATAGAATTCAAAACCGAAGATGCTAATTTCCAGCCTATCCTGAAGGAATTCGCAATAGGACTCATGATACGCTGGATGTCCTACCTTTACTGATTAACTAGAAAAAAATTCTTTCATGTCATTTTTCAGGTTGCCAGTTTGTCTGATTTTTACATCCCTTGGAAAGTAATTACGATACTTTCCATCGCCGTATCTCAGGTCCATGAGCAATACCACTGCTCTATCTGTTTCAGAACGGATGCATCTTCCCATTGCTTGCATAACCTTATTCATTGCTGGCGAGGTGTAACCATATTCTTTTCCTTTTCCCAGTCCGAATTTTCTATCATAGAATCGTTCAAGTTGGGCCTGCTCCAGGGAAGGTGGGGCCAGTGGCAGCCCTACAATAATAACGCAGCCCAGAAGATTATCCTTGTAATCAATTCCCTCTGAAAGTGAACCTGCCATTACCCCCAGCAGCATTCCACCGCCCATGAACTGAAGCCTTTTCAGCTGCCGGAGCATTGATTCTTTTTCAGCCTTCCTGGATTTTCTGGTTTCCACAATCAATTCCTTGGTGGAACCCAATTCTTCTATTGCTTGAACTGCTTCCCATTGAATATTGTAGGATGGAAAGAAAACCGCTACATTACCTGAAACCTCATCTGATGCGGTTTTAATATGCCTCGCTATCTTCATGTACATCTCTTTTGAACGCTGTCTGTATAATGTACTTACGTCGGTAATTGCATAGACCGGCCTGTTCTCCGGAGGAAAAGGACTCCTGTAATTCCCAAGAATACTATCTTTGCTGGTGAGGCCCAGAATATCAGCATACATTTTTGCTGGATGTAATGTGCCGCTCATTAGAATACTGGCATACGCTTCGTTAAATATTTTGGCACAGACAACCGATGGATCCAGAAGTCTAAAGAAAATCTTCGATTTATCCTTGCGGCTGATAACCCTGATCATGCTAGGATGCTCCATCATGAATCCTTCAATGAAGCGGCTCAGGTCAAAGGCAGCACTGGATGTGCCATCTCCAAGTTTCTTATCTCCAATAATCATTAATTTTTTATTGAAATCGGCAATATCACTTCTTCCATCAAGTGTCTGGCCCAATGAATTTTCAATGATATTAATAAACTCTTCCTGCTGGATTAACTTTTCATCTCCATCTCCCACCATGTCCAGTAATTTACCGAGGCCAGTTCTTATGAATGAAAGTTGTCGTGCCAGGATCTTGTCATTACGGGCTTCGGACATTGCCTCTTCAATACGATTGGTGGTCAGTTCCATGCTGTTGTGCGAACGAATCCTGTCCGGTAAATTATGGGCTTCATCAACAATTATTATGCAATCTTTTAGCTCCAACTCCAGCATTTTCATCATGGTCTGGCTCACATGGCTGTAAAAGATATAATTATAATCACAGATTATGATATTCGATCCCTTGCCTGCCTCAACCGCTGCCCTGTGAGGACAAACTCCAGAACTGGAAGCTATCCCTTTCAGTTCATCCACATGAAGAATATTGTTTCTAATCTGGTTGTCCAGGCCCTTTACCTTTGTAGTGTGATATCTACACGTTTTATTCTTTTGCTCTATTCGGCAAAGCGCATTGAAAACAACATGATACTCATGGGAAATATCCCTGGGGCACATATCCTGTTTATTGACAATGTCCACGGCAGTTATTCTGATGCCGTACCTTGCTTTAATTAGACGAATTGTCTCAATGGCAATCTTATGCTGCGATTGTTTGGAAGTCAGAAATAAAACTTTTTTACCGGTTTCAAGAGATTTCTCAATAGCAGGAACCAGAACGCCCACTGTTTTTCCTATGCCAGTTGGCGCATAAGCAAGCAATGTTTTTTCCTGCTCAAGTGCCAGGGTAACATCTTCAATGAACTGTTTCTGTCCATCACGAATAGTCTCGTAAGGAAAATAGGGTATCTCGGTTGGAGATTCTTTCCATTCTTTCAGGTCCTCAAATTCATTCTCCGGAGTATATGTTTTGAAAGCATTTGCATCCCTGCATCTGGGACAGTAGGTTTCGAACGTTCCCTTGATCATCTTCTTTCGGAGCATTCCATTGCACTTTTCGCAGAACATTTTAACAGGCTGTGAAAGATGGGTTAATACATAAAGGGTAGGTGGGGGTTGGCGAAAGTGTTCTGACAAATGATGGCAATTTTTATATTGGCTTTTATCTTATTGCATCATAGGGAAGCTTAAATGGAAAATAAAAAAATCATATATGATGTCGCCAGGTTTTTGAAAATACTTCAAACAAATGGAATCTCTGTATAGAAGTGAGTAAATTTTACAATATTGAAGTACCAATTACATCGGCAAAAACAGTTGCAGAATGCTAATATAAATTTTGCCGCCTACGGGGAGTTTCTCTATGCAATTTGTGAAGAAACTCCCCTGGGTCAGGTTTGAAGTCTGCGACTTCAAACCTTCCCCCAAATGAACTTCTGCGCTCCAGCATCTGGCACAGTGGCAATGTACGCGTATAACTTTTCCTTTCTAATGTCCTCTATTTCGAGAATTGACTGGGTAAATTCCAGAGCGTCGTAAAATCTTGATGTGAGCTGCTGAATATGTGCATCATCTGCCCTTCTGGAACTGGTGACAATTGCTGCAAAGACCTTCACTGGACCCCGGCCTTCCAGCATTAGAAGTTTCGTGAGATCCTGTGCCACCGCTCTGGTATTGTAGAGTTCTGGACCTTTCCATTCCAGGTGGATTCTTGGCCTATCCTTGATAACATAATCGAACTTACCCCGCACACCGCGGTCCAGTGCCAGTTTCTGTGTGGTCTTTGGCCGATTGAGGTTGAACTCTCTCCAGGAATAGGCGGCCTTTGTGGGGTGTTCTGGAACGAGTATCAGGTTCTTCCATGGGTCTATTCTTTGCTTTGTATAATGCCTTGTTGCCAGTGCAGAGAATTGATGGTGAAAAAACTGCTCGTTCAATATATGCTTGCGGTCACCGGCCTTGACCATCTTTTCGGTCCTGGTCAGAATATTATCAAGTATTGCCTCCAACTCTTTTATTTTCAAGGATTCACCCCGGATTTGACACATGAATCCGATTCATGTTTATCAAATTTACGTTTCACCGGGATATGATAGTTTATGGGAATAAATAAATGCTGCAAAAACAATTACTGCTTATGGTCATTGAACAGATTCTTGTGGGACAGGACAATTTCAGTTATCTAGTATACTGCGAAGAAACAAAACAGTCTGCCCTGGTGGACCCTGGCAGCAATGCTTCCCGGGCAATGAAACGTAATGGTGAGCTGAACCTTGACCTGAAATATGTCATAAATACCCATCATCACTATGACCATGCTGGAGATAATATCAGGGTGAAAGAAGCCAATGACTGCAAGTTTATAGCATCTCGTATGGATTCAGAGAAGATACCAGTGAATATTGATATTTTTGTGGCTGATGGCGAGATAATCAATATGGGCAGTGTCCAAATGAAATTTATTCATACTCCTGGCCACACATCGGGAGGTATTTGTGTGATTGTAGATGATAAGTACTTGCTAACTGGTGATACTCTATTCATTGGAGATTGTGGACGAACCGATCTTCCAGGCGGCAGCAATGAACAGATGTATGCCTCACTTCTGAAACTCAAATCCCTGCCTGATGATCTGATAGTATACCCCGGTCATGATTATGGGGACAAAGTTTTTGACGATTTAGGAAATCAAAAAAAGGTCAATAAAACCTTGATTGCTGACTCACTGGATGTATTCTCAGAGATTTCCTGATTATCTTCTTATTTTTTCTTCTGGGAATCTATCATTTTTATGTTATATTCATATGTTTCCCTGGTGATCTTACCATCTTTGCAAGCTTTCAGGAGATCTGCTTTTTTCTTAGAAATTTCTTGATTTACTTCAATAATCTTTTTTGCATCCTGGACATGCGTTTTTTCCTCTATAGCTCTGGCCCTGAGATTGACACGTTTCTTCTCTTCTAAAACCATAAATTCTCTGTGTTCTATATTTGACAGAAATGAAAGGGCATATGCAGTTGCTCTGGTCAATTTACCTTCCCATTTACTTCGTACTATGCCAGTATAAATCATTACAAAGAACGAAAAGGGTCCAAGTATACCTATTACAATTGCCATTGGAGCGGTTATATAGCTCATTCCCCCGAAAAACAGGTTAAGTGTGGGTACATAATCATTGGCATATCTTTGTCCCGCATCAATTGCTATTACCACCAAACCCCAGAAAAATATGATTTGCCAGGTAATATTCCAGAATGCCCAGAAGTTAGCTTTTATAGCATATCTCTTGATATCTTCCTTGTGGAGTTCATACCTGGCTTTCTCTCGTTCATTCATTTCCAGGTTTTCCGCTATGGCTTCGACATCTTCAAAATCGCCCATTTGATATCCAGAGTCCTATATGGTTGACTTACCTAATAATTTTTCTATAATTTAAAACGGGGCTCAAAGGAAAAGAAATCGGGGCATTCAAGCCCCGATAATTTTAGAAATCTTTCAAAATATCTTCCATATCTGGCTTGGAGATTTCCTGCAATTTGTAGTACACGCGAACAATAGGTTTGTTGACCGAAAGCACCCGATTCAAGTCTATAGGTGTTCCTGCCAGGACAATATCGCAAGGCGTTGCATCAATGCTTGTCTTCAGATCTGCAATTTGCTGATCAGAGTATCCCATTGCCGGAAGGAAGCCCTTTCCCTTCATGTGTGAGTATTTTTCAAATGTCTCCTTTATTTCACCTACTACATGTGGTAATGGGTCAACAGTTTCGCCTGCGCTAAACTCCTTTGCTGCAACCATACCAGCTCCATAGGACATCTCACCATGTGTCAGGGTTGGGCCGTCCTCGACAACAAGAACTTTCTTGCCTCTTATTGCCTCAACATCATCAATTGAAACCGGTGATGCTGCCAGGATCACTGTTGCGTTTGGGTTGGCGAACTTTGCATTTTTCAGAACCTGTTCAACATTTTCCGGGTCTGCGGTGTTAACCTTGTTCACCAAGATCACATCTGCCATTCTCAAATTTGCTTCGCCTGGGAAGTATGCCAGCTCATGTCCAGGTCTGTGTGGGTCCACGATTGTAATATACAAATCCGGTTTGTAGAATGCAGTGTCATTGTTCCCGCCGTCCCAGATGATTATGTCTGCTTCCTTTTCTGCTTCGGTCAGGATTGCTCCATAGTCAACGCCAGAATAGACAACTATGCCCTTGTCGATGTGGGGTTCATATTCTTCGCGCTCCTCGATTGTGCACTCATGCTTGTCCAGATCTTCATAAGCAGCAAATCTCTGAACTGCCTGCTTTGCCAGATCACCATAGGGCATAGGGTGGCGGATTGCAACAACTTTCTTGCCCTTTGCCTTGAGAATTTCAATGACTCTGCGGGTTGTCTGGCTCTTTCCGCAACCAGTTCTAACTGCACAGATGGCTATTATGGGGATCTTGGATTTTATCATGGTCCTTTCAGCGTCCAGCAGAACAAAATCTGCACCATGTGCATTGACAATCGCAGACTTGTTCATGACCACATTATATGGAACATCACTGTAGGAGAATACAACCTCATCAACATTGTGCTTCTTAATCAGGTCAACAAGTTCCGATTCGTCATAAATTGAAATTCCATTTGGGTATAATTTTCCTGATAGGGATGGGGGATACATCCTGCCGTCAATGTCTGGGATCTGTGCCGCGGTA
This sequence comes from Thermoplasmata archaeon, assembly GCA_023136815.1. Classification (GTDB taxonomy): domain Archaea; phylum Thermoplasmatota; class Thermoplasmata; order SG8-5; family SG8-5; genus JAGLQM01. Next base: position 275 of record JAGLQM010000024.1, on the reverse strand, counting down.
AAAGCCACTACCTCATAATCCTCATTGTTCCTGTAGACCACATTAAAATTGTGGAAATCCCTTCCAGCTGCGCCCATTATCAATACTTTTTTTCTTGCCATTCGTTCACCTTTAACATTCTGATGTGGATGGATATTATTTACCCCTTATGAAATTTGCCCTGGACAGTATAATTGGAGGCGAGATGCAAGTATGAGGTGAAGAAATGCCTCCCTTGTTCATTATTAAACATGTCTCGCCTGATTCATAATTATGAATCAGTCTAATTCGGAAAC
>JAGLQM010000023.1 GCA_023136815.1 Thermoplasmata archaeon | reverse complement strand
GCTCGCAACTCTTGATTTTCTTGCCTTTTGCGTCAATAACACCACGAAAACCTACGAGCGGGGCATCCGGGTCCCTTGCGTCAATGAATTAACGTTAACGGGTGGCTCGGTTCGAATTTACTTATTTGTAGACTTTATTGTGATGTTCATAATCATAGATAGAAACAGTCTGGCTATCTTCATATATCTCAAAAACAATCACAAATGAACCAACATGAGCACGTCGAGATCCATCCTGTGGCTTTCGCAAAGGCTTGAAATGATAAGGATTTTCAAGAATCTGGCTTATTTTTGCGTTAACTCGCTTTAATTGCTCTTTATCTTTCTTAGCCAGCTTAGTACAGACGTAAGCCCTAATCCTGCGACCTTTAGGTCTGCAGATACAGGGCTTTGAGCATCTAGCTAAGCATAACACTTATTGTTTTGAATTAAAATAAAGGGTTGGCGGCGCGCCCTGCGGGCAGCAGAGCGTACTAGGAACCGCCAGGAGTATTTTCCATGAAAATCGAATGGTCATATAGCCATGGTGTTGGCCAGAGCCAGTACCATGTGGTGCTTACACCCTACAAGCGATTCAAGATGTTTGGCAGGGCAGACATAAGAATGCAGTTGAACCGTATATTTTTTTCGCTTGCGAGGCGGCATAATTTCGAATTAAAATCATTGGAAATTATGGAAGAGCATGTTCATTTGTTCATCAGTATCCGCCCTTCCCAGTCTATTGCAAAAGTTATGCAATATTTGAAGGGCGGCAGTTCCTATGAACTTCGGAAGCTCTTCCCCGAACTGGATGGATTTCATAGATGCCGCCTTTGGTCTGGTGGAAAATTTTACCGACCAATCAGTGAAGTAAATGAGGAAACAATCAAACATTATATTGAGGAATCGCAGACAAAGCACCACCATGGAATCAGAGAGCCCAGTGCATGGCTCCAGACTGAATCAATGCCCAAGAGAACTCCTCAGACTACGCTACTTTCCTTCACCGGCTAACTGGTGAGGATGCCCCACCCTTTAGGGTTGGGGAGCCCTCACTAAATGCCTTATCCGCAGTAGGCTTGATTTCAAGTATATGCATTTAACTCAGCCCATATCTATCTGCAAAAGACTTGACTTTAATGCCCTTCTCTTTCTTGATTTTCTCAATCTTTTTGATGTAATCTGGCCTTAGTTCAGGTTCCATCATTTCTTCAGCATAAATTTCTACTACTTTTTCAATTGCTTCAGATTTATCACGAAGGGCATACTGCGCTTTAATTATGTTCAAAATATGATTGGTTCCTTGTCCTATCTCGATTTGTGCTTTAACCATATACATCACGTCAATATCGTATATATACGAGATATATACTTAATATTTTCTGTTGCCAGACGTAAATTCTTCCCTCGCTAAGTGAATGCAAAAGTTTCCATAAATAACTTGTGTCATGATACCCCGTCCCATCGTTTGACGAGGAAGCTCACTTCGTTTCCCTCCTCTTAAATCTGACCGGGCACAGCCCGTCCAGATTTGACTCTGATTGCTCGGGTTCTCTTGAAATACGTTTTCCTAGCAATTCTGCGGACAACTAGAGCACAGTTAGCCAGTTGTCCTGAATCTGAGCTATCCAGGACATGCTGGAACCTTTCTCAATCTCCTAGATAATCCAGCTGATTCTCTTGTTGTTCAATTTACGCATATTTGGAATAAAATCATGTGTTAAAGTATTTTGGGATACTACAGAGGCACAAGACTTATCATTTAAATCCCACATATAAGTTCAGTATCAGGAGACTGTGCATGAAATTGGTTCCAAGTACAATGTGGTCAGCAACTTTGAGCTTATTAATTATTACATCAGGATTCATTATAGCTGGCGGTGGAGACGCGGAGCCAATATCCCAACCGGATAGCATAGAATCTCCATCAACAGAAGCATTCGACCCCTGGCCAACCTGGACCGGGAATACTATCTACCATACATTTGAAGAACTGGAAACCGAGCTATTCCAGGCAGCAATTGATCATCCAGACATACTGACGCTCCAGAGCATAGGAAAAACCTGGCAGGACCGGGACATCTGGGCCGTTAAAATATCTGATAATCCAGCAATAGAGGAAGCTGATGAACCAGAAGTTTACTTCAATTCAAACCATCATGCCAGAGAGTGGTTGACAATAGAAATCGCACTCTATGGAATTCATTTTTTAACTGACAATTATGGAACAAATGCCACTGTAACAGACATTGTGAACAATCGTCAGGTCTGGATACTTCCATGTATTAACCCCGACGGAAGGGTAATTGACGGTGATGTTCTGGGCGACGACCCTGCCAATCATCATCCAGGAACAGGTGGCAATGGCTGGAGAAAAAATGCCAGAGACAATGATGGCGACGATGTATTCGACACTATAGGGGACGGCGTGGACCTGAACAGGAACTATGGATTCCTCTGGGGAGCATCTGGTGCAAGTTCTGGCATGGACCATGAAACCTACGGAGGTCCAGGACCATTTTCTGAACCAGAGAGCCAGGCAGTGAGAGATTTTGCAAGACAGCATGATTTTGTTTATGCTGTTTCATATCACACTTACAGCCAGCTAATTCTTTATCCATGGGGCTGGGCCTATCAACAGGCACCGGACAATGATGCGCTGATTGGTGTAGCCAATGCCATGCATGATGAAATTACAAACCTGGCAGGAAGTGCCCATGACGATTATGTTGTTACAAAGTCCAGCGGATTATATCCAACAGCAGGAAACGATGGTGACTGGTTATACGGAGAACTGGGAACATTCGCATACTGTGTGGAAGCATTCCCATATTATGACTGGGGCAGCGGAGGGCCAGAGAACCATCCATCCATCCAAGCACCATATGATATTTTCCATCCAGATTCATATCAAGTATTGCCAGTATGCCAGGATAATTTAGGAGCAATAATCTTGCTGTGCCAGGCCGCCGACAATAAATTCCAGTTCATTGACCATGTCAGCTCGGAACCTGTTGAAGCAGAAATTAGAATTGAGGACGCTAGTTCAGATTCAATAACAATTAACATAACAGACGATGGTCAACGTGCAGATGTTTTTGACCTTGCACACACAACAATACCAGGATGGACAATCAGCCTGGATACAACAACAATGAGTCTGGTAAGGAATGAAACACAATCAACAATCCTGAACATCACAGTGCCCTTTGGACAGGCACCTGGCACATACACAATCTGGGTGAACACAAGTTCCCAGACAAATTCGACCTGTACAGATTCCAGTGCAATCACAGTTATTGTACCTTGGCCAAATGATATTGAGGGCAGTGCAATTTTCCCATTTACTGAAATGGGAGACTTCCCAATGAGCCAGTACAATATTGATGGTGCAGTGAAGAACATTGGCGAGGCCCAGGTAGGGACATTCAATAATGAACTGACAATCTCCAAGATAGGTGTGGGCAGTGACGTTACTCTTTTCGATGATGATATGGAATCCGGCATGGGTAATTGGGTTACAATGGATCATGATTTGACTTATTCCAGTTCATCATGGCAGGACGTAACAAGCCGTTCATCATCAGGCACACACAGTTTGTGGTGTGGAGACGGCGGCGTTTATACTATGGACACATGCCAGTCCCTTATGATGGCACAGCCAATTAATCTAAAAGGATACACATCAGCAACCCTGGAATTCATGTCATTCTATTACATCCAGGACTATTATGATTTTCTAATGGTGGAAGCATCAATAGATAATGGAAAGTCATGGGATTATGTGACTCGTTATGACGGCTTGGCACCCAGCTGGCAACTGAGAAGTTTGGATCTTGCAGACTATCTTGGTTCAGAAGAGTTTCAGCTCAGATTCAGGTTCACAAGCGATAATGATATTACATCAATATTATTCGGCTTCTGGCTGGACGATGTGATTATCACAGCCCACAATCCCGGTGAAAACATAGTATACAATCAAGTAATCCCAACATCCGGTCCAATGGATGTGGGAGTTCAGGAAACCCTCTCATGGAACTATGATTTCACAATACCAGGAACCTACAAGGCCAGCCTGGAGACATTGTTCCCGACTGACGACAATGCAGCCAATGATGTCCATGACGTGATGTTCATTATCAACGGTTCAAGAGCATTGCCAGAATTCACTGGCATCCAGTCACTGTCAAATCCTGGCATGGGCGCAAATATGGAAATTACCTGGGGGCCAGCACTCCAGATAAACGACCCAATAACATACAATGTTTACAGGTTCGACCATTCGCCCAGCGAGGTAGAGGTCAATTCCACTGCAGCCAGGTGGAATGGAACAACGCTTTCATTCTTGGACTCTGGAACACCAGGCCAGACATATTATTACGTGGTCAGGGCAGTGGACGACCTTGCCCAGGAAGAGTACAATATGGCCATAATGAGCATTACTCCTGGCCTTACAGTGGAGCACTGGAGTCCTGCAGGCATGGTAACAACTGAAACAAGGTTCATGAGAGGTGTTGCCAGTGAGGGCTCTGCCAATGGCCTTACAACTTATCTATTAGGAAACGCCCAGTCAACAACTTCTGTGCGAAGCAGCCTCACTGGAAACATAGGCGTTGTTTCCACCGGTTTTAGGGCATGGGTTAGAAATTCAGCAGGAACAGAGGCCGAACTTACCGGAGGTTCTGCAGAGGCCATTGTTGAAAGGAGCGCGAATGGTGCTGGTATTCAAACTACCACCTGGAGCTGCCCCCAGACATCACTTTCAGCAACTGATTCCGTGGTCATCAGGATTTATCAATCATTATCGACGCCGCCTACCAACTTGAAGGCAGAGTTCACCACCGAGCAGCTTGGCGCAAGCAGCCTGGACGCAGCAACCTGGACAATGAGCTATTACACAACCAGAGACAATGACTATTTCTGGTGGGGTGATACTACCTATGATTCCAGAATTGACGGATTTGCATGGTCTGTTGCCAGCGACCCCTATGCCCATAATACACTGAACTGGACTGGCAGCTCTGGAGTTTCATATTACAATATTTACCGTTCAGACACACCGACTGGACCATGGACATTTCTTGATTCCACAGCACTTGGAACAGAGACCTATGTGGACATGAACAAAGGTCAAGAGGATTCAACATACTGGTGGTACGAGGTAAGAGGCGTTGATGGTTTTGGAACCGAGGAAATTGGAGTTACTGAGGTTAAGGAATCAGAAGGACTACTTCATCCGATTTATCATATTGATGTTTCTGGCTATTCTACCGGAGACTGGGCATTCATATCATTCCCGGTAGTTGCTTCGGGGAACATCCGGACAGTGCTGGATGATTCAAATCCCGATGGAGACAATGGCACATTCTGGGATGTTGCCAAATGGTACAACCCACAAGATGCAGCAGACCCATGGAAAACCTATCGCGTGGGAGCAGCAACAAATGACCTGATAACAATCGACAATACAATGGGAGTCTGGCTGCACCTGACAGCATCTGACGGAACACTCAGCACAGGCATGACTGGAACTTATTCAGCAGTTCCGGTGAACATTGACCTGTACGCTGGCTGGAACCTGGTGGGATACCCAACACAGGTATCCGAACTTGCTACTGATGCACTCTTCGGAACAGGAGCAACATTGGTTGCCGAATATGTGGCAGGAGTGCCCTATATCTCGGACGAAGCCCTGGGTGACGTCACAATGGTAGAGGGTGAGGCATACTGGGTGTATGTTAACACAGATACTCCATGGACTGTCGGAGCATAATCAATCTTCAGGCCTGCATTCCCGCTTTCCGGTTTCGCAATACATTAGGAAATTCTCTATCCACTTGGGGTCCTTTGGAGCGGTCTGGATGAACTCCACGAACATCTTCAGGCGTTGGGCCGATTCACGGCTCATGTGATGCTCAATAATACAGGCATCATGCTCTGCCACATCCTTGTCAATGCCCAGTATTTCGAGGAAATCAGATATCACCTTATGGGTCTCCAGAAGCTCCCTGGCCAGTTTCTCGCCTTTTGAAGTTAGCTCTGCTCCAATGTATGGCTCGTAATTAACAAGACCTTCATCCTGCAATTTCCCCAGCATCTCTGTCACAGAAGGCGGTTTCACATCCATGCGCTGGGCAATCTGGCCTGTTTGAACCTTTACACTGTCCTTCTGCAGGGCAAAAATCGTCTCAATATACTCTTCCTTGGTTATTCTTCTCAAATCACATCACACCCCAATCAGTATCAGTCTCATGAGACCTCCAACAGTCGCAGCCATAATAAACATGACCATAATTGCCTGCACCAGTCCCTTTAATCCAAGCTCTTTAAACAGCACAATAAATGTTGCCATGCAGGGGAAATACATTGTCAGCATGGTTACTGCAATAACAAGCTGCATGGGGCTCATCAACGTTCCAAGAGAAAGAAGCATTCCCACAGCCAGGTCCTTCCTCAAGAAGCCTATAATAAGCACCGGAGCAACAACAGCAGGAAGACCAAGCCAACTCTCCATCAATGGAGAGAATGCCTGACCAAGCAAATCAAAGAATCCCAGAGTATAAAGAATATTGATGAAGAACACACCAAAAATCATCCATGGGACGGCTTCTTTCAGAAAGCCCTGTACCCGCATCCAGGTCTTTTTCAATGTGGTCCTGAGGACTGGTCTTCGATATGGAGGAATCTCAAGGAATATTTCTGGACTTTCACCTTTCATTATACGATTGAGTATAAGACCAATTGTGATATAAACAAAAAATAGAGTGATAAATACCAGGAAAATATAGAATGGCCCGTGGGAACCAAGCACCCCGAATATCATGGCTATCTGGGCCATACAAGGTACAGAAACAGCCAGGAGTGTTGCGGCTATGAAACGCTGTTTTTGAGTTTCCAGATTCCTGGTGGCCAATACCCCCGGGACATTGCAGCCCATACCCAACATCAGCGGCACAATTCCATAACCATGCATTCCCAATCTGTGAAAGATATTATCCGAAAGAGTTGACAATCTTGGAAGATAACCAGTATCCTCCATAAGTGCCAACACCAGATAGAATGCAACAATATACGGCAGTACCATCCCAAATGGCACATACAGGCCAGTGGTGAGTACGCCCAGAGATTCCAGAAAATCCACATCACCGTTTATCAGGCTGCCAATTAGCATGTCATGGAGCCATCCTGAGCCCCCCAGCATATTACTCAGGTCCATTACTGCAGGTCTGTAAAGCTCGAATAAAGGGTCCATAACGAAAGTGATAAGCCCTTCACCAATGAATCTTACCAGCCAGAATGCCAGAAATATTATGCCAATAGCAATAGGAATGCCTGTCAGTGGTCGAATGGTCACATCTTCCAATCTGTCTCTCATGGTGTGATGCTTGTGAGTGACTGTCTGAACATTCTTTATGATAGTTCCAACATTAATCCATCTGGCCTCGTCAATGGTCGGTTCAAGTTCTGATGTTCTGGCATCATCGAACTTGTCAACTAAGTCTTTAATTCCCTCTCCAGAAAGGGCCACAGTAGGAACCACTGGAACACCCAGTGCCCCTTCAAGCATATCTTGATCAATATCAATTCCCAGATGCTGGGCCTCATCCCACATATTCAGGGCAATAATCGCCGGTTTCCCGGTTTCCAGTATCTCATGGGTGAGAAATAAATTCCTTTCCAGATTGGTGGAGTCCAGAACAATGACAACAATATCTGCCTGCTTCAGCATTTCCACAGCAACCTCCTCGGACTTGTTGGTGGGCTGAAGCGAATATGTGCCTGGAGCATCGATTATGTCGAACTTTCCTTTTCCAACTCGGATATGACCCTGGCAGAAATCAACGGTTGTGCCAGCATAATTTGAAGTGATAACTTTCGCCCCGGTAAGTCTTGAGAAAACAACACTTTTACCAACATTCACAGCTTTCATCAACTCTTCGGTTCGTTGCTCCGGGTCCAGACCTTCGGGCATGTCCTTGGGCAATGAACACTGCTCCCCTCTAGACATCTACAAAAATCCTCCTGGCCATTCCCCTGCCGATGGATGTGTCTCTGCCATCCACCTTCAATACCACAGGGCCTCCAAAATACTGTTTTGTGACAAGGAGAACTCTCTTACCCTCACGGATTCCGATTGTTCTGAGCTTGCGCTTGAACTCCTCTCCTCCTTCCATTCGGGTGATAATGCCGCTTTCGCCTTGTTTCATGATAGCCAGTGTTTTTTCCATTTACATCACTTTTAGGTATGCCTAATTATTAGGTATGCCTAAATCATATAAATAATTATTGGTTGAAAAGGCGATGGTGTATGGTGTAAAACCCGGTATTATAGTCTGAGATTTTATATACCTAAATATAGAATTGCATTCTGTACATTCATAAACAACGCAAATTTGACATTTAAATATAATAATCTATGCCAAATCTGCGTTTCACCTATCTTTGACGTTTGCATTATTTCAACTGTCAAAGTTAGGAAATAAAGGAGGAATGTGGGCGTTTTTTTTATTTTTTTTAACTTTTAGACCTTGTCTATTGGCAACACATTTATGCAAGATATGACATTCATAGACAATGAAATTTCAATATCCCAGGCTCATGTTCGCAATAAGGGCAGTGACCTTCCTTGCAATACTGGCATGCATCCTTTACTTGATGGAGCTTGCAGAAATAAGTATGGCCTGGCTCATGGGATTTTCCCTGATATTCATAGTGACCATTATCATTGCCTACATCACACCTATGCTAACCAAGCATGAGATAAACAATGACGGCATAACATTACGCCAGGGGCTGATTTTCAATACCAACTTTCACTTTCACCTGATTGATAGCGTGGAGGCACACACCTCCAATATAGGCATTCTTGGACAGACATCCAAAAGGGGCCGGATAATCCTGGCCAGCGGGAACAATGGCCTTGTCATAATCAGGTTAAATCACAAGAAGAGGTTCGGAATGCTTCTGATGCGCCAGGCTGATGAGATACTCATAGACCTGGAAAAACCCGAAGAATTTGTGAAGCTGGCTAAAGAGAATATAACAGAAAATGTCGCCATGCACGACACCAATCTCAAGTCAGAAAATCAGAGTTTGAACTCTGATTGAGTCAAGTGTATGGCCTATGGAAACTTCTCATTAAGGCTGGAAGCCTTATTGATGAAGGCTGCTTTCACGCCAGTCCTGGCCGATGGTCCTTGCACCCATTTTTGGAATTAATCCTAACCTTCTTTTATGAACGCTTCTGGCAACGAGCTTCCGCACATGTGCAACCTGACTGGCAGATACCTCAGCGTTCTTCACAATATCAGAATCAGCCATTCCCAGTTCAATGCCCAGGAGTATCCGGTCCAGGGTAGCATAATCAATCTCCAGTTCGGCTTCATCGGTCTGGCCGTCCCAGAGGTCACCGGATGGGACACGCTGAATAATCTTCTCCGGCAATCCAATACGGCCTGCCAGCTTTCTCACCTGGGTCTTGTAAAGGTCCCCTATCAGGCAAATGTCCGAAGCTCCGTCGCCCCATTTTGTGAAATAGCCAGTTAAAAATTCTGACTTATTGCTAGTACCTAGAACCAGTAAATTTTTCTCCCGGGCCAGATGATATAATATTACCATTCTGGACCTTGATTTTATATTTCCCAGAGATTGAGCAAACTTGTTTGCGAAAGATGGGGAATCAGGATTCCCCTTAGAACCCTGATTATCACATCCCAGGGTTTCCGAAATTGCGTCCACCATAGACTTGATATTTATGTCCAGGACTTCAATGCCCCATTCCTGGGCCATTGCTTTTGCATCGGCCATGCATTCCTCCGGGGTGGAGGTTTCAGGCATTAGAACCGCAAGTACTTTCTCAGGGCCAAGTGCATCAACTGCCAGCTTGGCTATAACCGAGGAATCAAGACCGCCGCTCATTCCCACAACCACGCCATTAGCTTTGGCAAGCTCAACATGGTGCTTCATAAATATGGAAATTACTGTCTGGGTGTCACTCTTGAGCCCTGGTTTGAGCATGAACCTTGCATATATATCATAAGATAAAAAGATAAGTATGAGTTGTATTTACACTGCTCATCAAACCTAAAAGGTGGAAGAAATGAAAT
>JAGLQM010000022.1 GCA_023136815.1 Thermoplasmata archaeon | reverse complement strand
TTATGATAGGCGAGTATCACAAACTATATATGTTGCGATAGCCTAGTATCACACATGGCAGTGAAATTATCAAGAATTGGCGCACATAATCCTTGGTGGAAAGACGGAGGTTGGAGGAAAATAGATCCGGATCTGGGAAAAGTTGAATATCTGCTTGAAAGAAAGAAAATTGATATACCGAAAGGAAAGGTCATAATTATCAGAGGGATTAGACGTAGTGGAAAAACAGTCTATCTTAAAACTCTGATAGATGATATTGTAACCCAGCATAATATAAGCAGGCAAAACATCATTTACATTTCGTGTGATAGATTTACTACTGGTGAGGTAAAAAATATTGTGAATGATCTATTGATAAAGCGAGGTGGAGGCTGCCTTTTACTGGATGAGGTAACAAATCTAAAGGATTGGTATTATCTGCTAAAAGAACTCGCTGAACAAAGTGAATTTACTATTATCGCGACTGGATCAAATCCTGTGGATATTAAAGCCATGACTGAGAGATTACCTGGGAGGGGTATCGAAGGAAACGAGTACTACTTCACTCCCTTGTCCTTCAGAGAATATGTGAAAGTGATGATAGAACATAGAAGTAAAATTCGCGATAACCACTTACAAAAGGTAGTTAACACAATAAAAAAGGTTGATACTCAGTTTTCTCCTTTGAATCCTTCGGTGGATGACATATACCCCTATTATGATGAATTTGAAAGACTGTTCTATGGTTACATACTAACCGGTGGTTTTCCAAATGCAATATTGGATTATATGAAGGAAGGAAAGGTGTCTGAAGAAACATATGAAACAATAATCAGGCTGCTTCTTGGAACTCTTGCAAAAGGAGGGCGGAGTGAAGATACAGCAAGGAGGATACTTGAAAAGCTTGTTTCAATAGGCTCTGGAAGAACAGATTTTGTATCAATAGCAAATGATACAAATTTACACCATAGAACAGCAAAGGAGTATATTGAAATACTAGAGAGTTCACGAATATTGTATCTCCTTTATGCATGGGATTTGGAGAAAAACACACATTCAATTAAAAAACAAAAAAAGATAGTCTTCCAGAGTCCACTTATCCCCATGTCCCTGCCACTTTATCTTTGGGGAGGCAAGTGGGATAATGTATTGGATTATGTTGAGAAAAACATGGAAGGGCTTGTTGAAAACGTGATTGCATCACACTTAATTTGGACAGAAGAGAAACCTGTGATGAGAGACCAACGGTCCTTTGCAGGATATTATTATGATAAGAAAGAATGTGATTTCCTCATGTTGAAGGACGGGGAATTCCATGGATTTGAATCCCATTATGGTAAGTTGAAGAAGGCGAAATATCCATTCAAAACCATGTATCTTACTAAGGATACCATGGATGAAGATGCAATACCTACTTCCTTATTCCTATATGGACTTGAGAAAGGAGACAATTGTATTTGATTGATTCCCACCATTATTTCACCAATTCCTTGATTGCTGTTTTCTTGGCATACTTTCCGGCGTAGGCAAAGAATGCTTCAGTGTCCAGGTGTCTGAGTCTTTCGCTTATGAGCCTCTTTATCATTAATCCCCCAGGTTCGGGACCATCAACGCTGAGCCAGTCTTTAGATAGCCCCGCCCAGATTTGAACTGGAGTCGAGAGATCCAGAGTCTCCCATGATAGCCACTACACCACGGGGCTATTGAGTGAACGAAGGTGTGAGTGAACGAAATAGGCCCGGGATCAATGGGATACAAATGATTCCATGTTGCCACGGGACTGTTGCGTAATCCAGCGGTATTCCACATTTGTATTAAAAATTTCCTACCCAAATCAAAGGTCAAATTTCTTGGATGAAAAAATAAAAATGGAAAATCATGAATTATTTGCATCAAAATTCCGATGTATGCTGGTTTTGAGTAATTTAAGGGCAACGCCCATTTCTACCAAACACATATATATCATTAATCACATATCTTACAAGAACAGTTGTGGGGGTATCATTTGGAAGTGCTGGATGCAAAATCGGCTGAGCAAATATATCGTGAATTGTACAAGACTCTAGGAAAAGCTATAGGGCCGCAGATGGCTAGAAACATAATCAATATGGGTGAGAGTGATTTTGAAAGCGAGAATCCCTCCAAATCATTGACTGTGTTGAACACTTCACTTGTCACCGCGTTCGGCAAGGCAACTGCCCAAGTAATGGTTACCACATCAGTCAAGAGTTGTTTTGAGGATGATAGTGCTCAATTGATACTTGGAGAGTTAAGCCAATTGGGAATACTAGGCGATTGAGATGAATGAACTGGGCACTGGCATACTGAAAATAATGGAGAAAAGTTCGCTTGGGCGAATGAGTGTCTATATTCTTTCCAAACAGACTCGTGACCTGGGCATTGATCTTGACACAATATCCAAAGATGAAGCGATAGTGCTTGTGGGCCGATTGAAAATGGTCCTGCCGTTCTTCCTTGCAGATGAAAACTTTAAGGTAATAACAAACATCAGGAAATATGTTAACTAATAGAAACACGGAGATTACATGATAAAGAGCAGGGTACCAACTGGAATTCCAGGACTGGATGAACTTATAAGCGGAGGTTTTGCTGAGAACACGGTTAACCTTGTCAGCGGGCCAGCAGGTAGTGCCAAGAGTTTGATGGCCATCCAGTATATTTACAATGGAGTAAAGGATAAAGATGAAATAGGCATATATCTGACACTTGAGGAACCCCGTGAGAATATTGTCAGGGCCATGAACTCATATGGTATGGACCTCAAAGAATACGAGAAGTCTGGCAAGTTTATCTTGCTGGATTTGGGAGAGGTAAGACGCCGTGTGAATGCCTCCGAGGAAGAGGGAGTAATCGGTTTCGCTGCTTTGATAGAACTTTTGAAGAACCTCATGGATTACACTGGCGCAAAGAGATTTGCTCTCGATTCTATTACTGCTGTGGGGCTGTACTATGAGGATTCACCTGGGCGTCTCAGAAGGGAGCTTTTCAAATTTGCTGGCTTCCTCAAGGAACAGGACATCACTTCTCTTCTTATCACAGAATCTATTGAAGGAGAGCAACTCACAAGATATGGCATAGAGCAGTTCATTGCCGATTCATTCATCGTGTTTGGTCTGGAGGATGTGAAAAGCGAACTCCGGAGAACCATAACCGTGAGGAAGATGAGATTCACCAAGCATGATACCATGAAACATCCAATGCTCATTACTTCCAATGGAATTAATGTTTCAGCCGAGTCCAAGGTGTTCTGAGGTAATCTAACCGGGTGACAAAATGGCCGCGACCCGTATCGCTCTGATTGCAGACCTGTTAGCAACTATATTTCAGGATAACAAGACACTATTGTTAGAACTAAAAATAGACAATGTAATAGCTGGCTGCAAGAGAGAATATCCGGTAATTATACCTTTGATTGTCACCGAAGAACTTTCTGTTAATTCTGACCAATTGCCAGATACTATAGAGGTAATAATGGCCCTTGGTTCAATGATCTTCACAATTGGCGAGTATCTTGAAGTCTTTGTGGGCACAGAGGAATCTAACAAGCGTATAGTCCAGGCAGTACGGATTTTCAAATCTAAGTACATGGAGAACGAGATTTCCGAGATTGTCAATACACTTCCAGAAATTTTTACCATCGGTGCATCTGGAACCGCTGCCAGTGTGGAAAATCTTGAGGACATGGAGAAAATAAAGAGAATATTTCTTCATATATTTGCCAAGGTTATTAAGGATAACCCTGAATCAACAGGCCAGATAGTCAACCAACTCAGGGCAAGCAGGGTACTTGAAATGGTTTCAGACAACGCAGCCGAGTTTGAGTTCATTGAAGGTACTGGCCAGAAGGCTGCTGTTGACGTATTATCTACTGCAACCGAGAATATAGGAATTTCAATCGCACTTGTTGAGCAAGTGATAGCAGGCTATGGAAATATGCCCTCTGAATTGGGCATAAGGACCAGATTATTCAAGGGTGCACTTTCCGATATTACCACATTTGGCGTGGAGCCGATTGATAGCCTGCTGAGGGATGGAATCGTGCGCAATGACACGCTTATTCTCAAGGGGCCAGCTGGTGTGGAGAAGGATGTTCTTTCAATAGCATTTTTGAAGGAAGGGCTGGAAAAAGGCGATTGTGCTATTATTGTGAGTTCAAGATGTTCCCCCTCCAATATCAGGAAAGGATTGGAATCTTCTGGCTTGAATCTGGAGCCCGTAGATGTGGATAAGCGTTTAATTTTCGTTGACTGGCACTCCCGGTACACCGAGCGTGTGACCAGCATTGACGAGATGCCCACCCTGATCAAGGTTTCGAATGATCTAACAAACCTGGCCGTGGGAATCGATATAGCACTGAAAAAGGCAAAGGACCATTCCCAGAAACGGCTGGTACTGGACATGGTATCTCCCACAATCATCACCGAGGGTTTTGACAGAGTTCATGATTTTCTTAACTCGGTAAGGGCCAAGCTCAAGAATGCAAAATGCACTGGTCTGGTGCTCATCAATCCTGATATGCATACAAAGGACCAAGTAGGCATTCTGGACGACATATTCAATGGCATACTTCTCATTGAAAGAAAAATTGAGCATGGCAAGGCAATATCCTCTTTTGGAATCACAGGGTTATCCAACGGTGTGCACAGCACAGCCCGGCTGGAGATCAAGGTGACTAATCATGGCCTATCATTATCGGGTCAGGAACAGGGAAGTCAGATAATACCATTCGACAATGATTATGAGAAAGCTTCCCTGGGGTTGCCAGGTATCGAATCGATAAGTGCTGGTGGACTGCCCATGGGCTGCTCATTCCTTGTCTGGATTTCCCCCTCAATGATGCCAATCGATTATGTGAAACCTGTGGTCATGGAGGCCCAGAAAGAGGAGCTTGGGATATTGCTGGCATTATCATCAATCAATCCAGATCAGATAGGGGACTGGATGTCAGAGCAGGGTCTCAGTCGGAAAGGTCTTATTGACCGTGGCCTTTTACAAATAGTGGACTGGTACACTCAGAATAATTCCAAGGTACTGGGCATGGAGATCGAGGAGGGAATAACCCGCACCTCGAAGGATATCACACATTTGGGTGTTGGCATGGATTATGCGTTCCGTCAAATAAATGATCAGGTTACTTCAATGGCAGTCCTGGAGACTATTTCTCCTGCTCTTCGACTCTTTGACCTCAAAACAGTTTATCCCTTTGTCCAGTCAATGCATGCCAAGCTGGCCAAACGTGATTTCACCTCTTTCATACTCATGGATAGGGATGCCCATGACGCCAATATCAATGCAGCCATTGAGGAAGTCTTTGACGGCATAATAGATATTCGAACGATTGGCAACTCCCTGGAAATCGGGGTCATCAGCATAAGGGGCTGCCATTTCCAGCCGGAGTATCGTACCCTCAGCAAGATGAGGGGCCGCTTGACGGTTGATATCACAAGGAACATCACCGAGGCAGAAATCGTTGATACGATGCATAACCGGGGCATGGCCAGCCAGCTTGAGCAACTTGAAGCAGAGCTTTCCGAGGTTCAGGCCGATAAGCAGAAGATAGAGGCCAGAATGAAAGAACTAATGGTACGTGAAGTGGAATTTGAAAAGCGGCATAACGAAATGAAAATTACCATGGCAGATATCGAGGTCCAGATGAAGCAGCAGATGAACCTGATTTTAAAATATGAAAGTCATGACCCGAAGCATAAAGAAGAACTGGCAAAGATACTGGCAGTCATGGATAATATGCTGGAAAACCTGCCTGAAGATGTCATCGAACAATTTGCAAAGAGCGATGATTTTAAATTATATGATAAAGTCATGAAACTCTATCTTGAGGAGGCCGAATGATGGAACTAACTGACACAAATTGCACAGTGCTTCATCATAAGCCTGCTGTAACGTGGGAGGCTGTTCATGACAATAACATAACAATTTTTCATGAGAAGCCTTTTGCGAAGCTGGAGGCCAGAGTATGATTGATCCAATTGAAGCCAGAGTTGAGGATAATAATGCAGAAGCCCTGGGAGTCCCGGGAAGTCAGCTAATGGAGAATGCAGGAAAGGCCGCAGCCGAACTCATAATGACGCTTTCAGAACCCAGCAGGGTTGTGGTTATATGCGGAACCGGAAACAATGGCGGTGACGGAGCAGTAATTGCCAGATACCTTGATGAATCTGGCTGGCGTGTCACCCTGGCATTGGTGAAGTTGAAATCTAATATTCACACCCATATATCCAGGTCCAATTTTGATAAAATTCCGAATTCTATTGAGGTCATAGAGAATGCAAATCCCGAGATTCTAACCAGTCATTCGTTTGTGGTTGACGCAATGCTTGGAATAGGACTGAAATCGATACCAAGGGAGCCATATGCAACCTGGATTCGGAAGATGAACCAGTGCCAGAAAAAAATCATATCCATCGACGTCCCCAGCGGCCTGGGAACCGAGCTGGCAGTGAAGCCTTTCATGACACTTGCAATGCATGATTCCAAGACCGGAATGACTCAAGAAAATTCCGGCCAGATAAAGATTCTGGACATCGGAATTCCCAAGGAAGCCAGAGAGTTTGTTGGACCGGGAGATATGCTGTTCTACCCGATTCCAAAACAGGATTCTCACAAGGGCCAGAATGGCCATCTGCTGATTATCGGCGGCGGCCCTTACACCGGCGCACCTGCCCTCTCGGCCTTTGCCGCACATGCAATTGGTGCAGACCTTGTGACAATCGCCACTCCTGAGGCCATCTCATCGACCATAGCCAGCTACAGCCCGAATTTTATTGTTAGGCCGTTGCCGGGAAATGTTCTGACTACGGAGCATGTGGAATTGCTGGCACATTTTATTGAGGATGCAAGTGCGGTGCTTATTGGCCCGGGGCTTGGCAGGGAACCGGAGACTGTTGAGGCAGTCAGAAAATTACTGCCATGCGTGAACAAACCCCTGGTGATTGATGCTGACGGCCTGTTTGCAATGACTGGCCAGGAAGTGTTTGAAACTCCTACGGTGTTAACTCCGCACAGGCGGGAGTTCGGCAGGCTGGGTCAAGGTGATAATGAGGTCTCGGTCTACAACCTGGCTGGCAAGCTCTCTGCCACAATCATTCTGAAGAAGCAAATCGACATAATCTCTGACGGCAAGCGTATCAAGAAGAATGCGACTGGCAATCCAGGAATGACAGTCGGCGGCACTGGGGATGTCCTGGCAGGCATTGTCGGAGGGTTACTGTCTAAAGGTGCAACACCATTTGAAGCAGCAAGAATGGGCACATTCATGTCTGGCCAGTCTGGTGACATGGCCTTCCAGCAGGTTGGTTATTCCATGACAGCAACCGATGTTATTGCCTGCATTCCGGCAGTATTGAGCAGAAATCTTGGTAGATTAACTATTTTTGACTGATTTATATAATACTGTCAGAAATAGGTCATAACCGCATATCTCACAGGCATCAACATTGGTGTGCCACTTTGCACCGCACTCTGGACATTCAACTTTATTGTCGGTCTGGATGAAGTTCCGAACATCCTTTGTCTGGTAAAACTTCTTTTTAAGGGCTTCAGAGATCTCATTTGTCAGTGAATCTGGATTAATTGGAACTATCAGAGTGCAGTTGATCTTGTTTGAAAGATTATCCAGATTATTGAGGAATTTCTCCACCTCCTTGTAACTGTTCTCCAGTATCAGATAGCTCAGGTCATCAATGAGAATTACACATTCCTCGTTCTTCTCGCTGAATTCTTTAACCCTGGCCCACATTTCCAAGTTGAGTTCTTTCGGGTCCAGTGCCCCGGTGAAATCTTCCATATCTGTTATCCATATAATCTCAGAATTCTGAAGTCCGTACTCCTCGTGAAGTTTTCTTGGCAGAGTGGTTGTTATGCATAGGCCAGCAATTCCGGCCTTGAGATATTTTGCAAATAATTCATAAGTAATATTCGTTCTTGCCTCATAGATTAAGTGATTCAATCCCTTCTCCAACATCTACTCCCTACCTCTGATTTTTCTTCTCCAATTCCTTGATTGTGATTTCACGGTTTCTCTGGGTTAACTTCCTTGCCGGATCAATGGCTAGCGAGCGGTCATAACACTCAATAGCTTCCTTGAGTAAACCCATGCTCCCCAGCACCACTCCCTTGTTGCTCCACACGCCAGCATCATGTGGGTTGATATCGATGGACTTGTCATACGATTCGATTGCCTCTTTCACCCGGCCAACACTTCGGAGGGCGATACCCTGATTGCTCCAGAGAGCAGAATCTGCTGGATTGATACAAAGGCCTTTGTGATATGATTCTATTGCTTCCTCGGTCCTGCCAAGGCTCCGGAGTGCGATGCCCCGGTTGCCCCATATCTCTGCGTCATTGGGATTGATTTCCAGTGCTTTATCGTAACACTTCAGTGCATCCCCGATCCGGCCCAGCATTTGCAGTACCACTGCTTTGTTAAACAGGCTCTGAAAGTGCATGGGGTCAATGTTCAGGGTCTCATCATAGGCGGCAAGTGCGTCCTCATAGTTGTGGCTTTTTCCTGCCAGGACTGCCTTGTTATATGCCTCCTGTGCCCTGAGTCTTTCAGCATCTGAAAGCATGATTTCCCCATTACCAGTATGCTGGTCCAGAGCCTTGTTTATATTCAAAGCCAGTATGTCAAGGAACTTACGGGTTCCACGGAGCTTGCTCATATCACCGTCACAGGAATCCAGCATTCCGGAATACTGATTTTCAATATTCACGATATTGTCCTTGAGTAACCTCTTGATATCACCCATGACCCTGTGAATATATTCCTCGGCCTTGCCAGAGAAGACAATAGCTTCGGAGATATACTTACCATCTGCAATGAGGATGATGTAGCCTTTCACTTCCAATCTGCTGAAATCGGATTCCTGGTCGCTGACGAATGACTTGTTGATGAAATCCAGAATAGCCTGGAACATACCGCCTACGATATCCGGGTCAATGAGGTCATGCTCCCTCCAGGTACGTCTTTGAATTAGTGTGCCGGTCCCCCGGTGAATGAGGTAAATATCCTCTATTTCCAACTCCATTTCTTCTATTAGTGGCAAGTCTGCCGGGGACTCCGTGGGAGCAGCGGTGCGAAGGTCACTGGCAGTTGGTATGGCAGGAGATGAAATCTGTGGTGTTGGCACTGCCTGTGAAATCGAAGCAGGAGTGGCAGGCACTGGTGCGGCTGGAAGTGCTACAGCCTCTGAAAACTCTTTTGCTGTACCAATCTTGTCGAAATCCTTTTCCAGTGTGGCCAATGTTTCCTTGCTGAACGAATTTGGATTGATAACCACCATGATAGTGGCATAGTTCATTGATGCCATGTCGTTTATGTGCTTGATGAATTTTCTTACTTTGTCATAATCATTCTCAAGGGACAGGTAGGCCATACCATCCAGAAGGAAGACTGGTTCTTCTCCGTCTTTGATGAACTTGTTGATAACTCTGGCAATCTCGAAATCAAGTCTCGTGGGGCTTAGAGTTTCCTTGTCTCCACTGGAATCCGATAGCCAGAAAACCTGTGCCTCGCCCATCCCATACATTTTCTTGAGCTTCTGTGGGTATAATGTCGTGATGCACAGTCCTGGTGAGCCAGTATTTACTAACTCATTGAATAATTTGAATGAAATATCAGATTTATCTTCGTAAATTAAATAGTTAAATCCCTTGCCTATCACAGACTGCACCTCTTAATTAGATTATTTACCAGTACTGCCATGATATAGGATATTGTTTTTATATTTTCGCATGAGATAATCAAAAAAGATTTAAAAAAATCAAAAAGCCAGCGTCACTGAACATGTCTCGCCTGACTCACTGTTGTGAATCAGTCTAATTCGGAAACAAGTTTCCTCAACTCACCTGATTCACTAAAGTAAATCAGCCTAATCCTATTTTTGACACTTTATGTATAAATCACAGTCATAATCAGATGAATCTAAGATTCATCCTAACGCAAACCAGACATGGTTTGCGAAATAGGTGTAACGCAGATTTGACAAACGTAATTTGGTTTAAATGTCAAATTTGGGTTTAATTCGGAAACAAGTTTCCTCAACTCGCCTGACTCACTGTCGTGAATCAGTCTAATCCTATTTTTGACACTTTATGCATAAATCACAGTCAAAAACAGA
>JAGLQM010000210.1 GCA_023136815.1 Thermoplasmata archaeon | reverse complement strand
TTAACCATGAAATTAACAGCATAGTTCATCAGAGCCATGTCCAGCAATGCCAAGTCCCCTTTGAGGTAATTAAACCCCGCTCCAGCCACCTTCGTGGCCCTGTCAAAGTCTGCCAGCCCAAGGCTTTCAGCAATATCTGCATGGCTTTTCAGCTCAAAGTCAAATTGCGGAATCTCGCCCCATTTTTTTACTTCCACATTTTTCTGGTCGTCCACACCTACTGGCACAGACTCGTGGAGGATGTTCGGAATCAGCATCAGCTTCTTTCCAACATTGTCCTTCAATTGCTGGGCCTCAGCATCTTGGGTTTCTATCTGGCTCTTGATTTCCTGCATTTTGGCTATCTGGCTGGAAGCATCTTCTCCTGCCTTCTTCAGCTGGGCTACTTCCCCTGCCATCTTGTTCCGCTGTGCCTTTAGCTGGTCAACCTCAATGACCTTCTGGCGCCAATTAGCATCGTCTGCAATAATATCTTCCAGTAACTTGAGTTTCTCATCGTCCCCACGCTTCTGGAGGTCGGCACGAACAATATCTGGGTTTTCCCGAATAAGCTTGATGTCCAGCATTCTTATCGGTAGCTGGAAAGGGAAGGGGCAATATAAGTTTGGTGGAAAATTATAGTTTCAGCATATCCGAGGCTTTCAGCGCCTTGTAATCATTACCCTTGCCATTCTTCCTTGTTATGGCATTGCTTGGGCAGAAGGACACACATCTCATGCATAGGTAGCAATCTCCGCCGATGGCTGGGTACTCTGTCATCTTGATGTTCTCAATTGGGCAGAGCCTGACGCAGAGCCCGCATTTTTTGCATTTCATTATATCGACTCGCAGATTATGCATATTCCTGAACATGTTCCAGGTCCTCTCGCTCTGGGAGAACGTGGCCATGATATCAGAACCGCCGGGAATCCGTCCCCAGTTTGCTGTATTATTGATTAGGTCGTTTGCATATTGTTCTGCTTTTTCAAGGCCTTTTTTTATCTTGGCTGCGTTTTTTTCCTTGTCCAGCTTCTT
>JAGLQM010000021.1 GCA_023136815.1 Thermoplasmata archaeon | reverse complement strand
AGGGGATAGAGAAAGCTTTGCCTTCCAAATCGGAGATAGAGGAACGAAGCCAGTTGTTCAAGGCCCTGGCAGAACCTATGCGCCAGAAGATACTTTATGCAGTTATTGAGCAGCCACTATGCGCATGTTTATTACGTGAGATGCTGGACATTTCCGATTCAAAACTATCTTATCACCTAACAATTCTCAAGGATGCTGGCCTGATAGAAGGCAGCAAACAAGGAAGTTGGATAATCTACCGCCCCACATGTTTAGGGGAAAAATGGACTGGCATCATGAAAAATATCTAATCAAATTCTTTTGAGAATGGGTCAATTCTATTCCTACAAACATGACACAACCCAGTCTCATGGTCCGCAGTCATTGGATCTGTTTTTCCGCCGCATCTGGAGCACCATTCCTTCATTTCATTTGCCTGGTTGATCCTATCACAGGCATGGTCGAACTCTTTCATCATCATGAATCGTCCGCAGTATGGGCAGTAATTTGTGGCTACCATCAGGGAGAAATGGTGAAGCCAGCTAAAAAGATTATGGGTTCAGCCGAACATAATCTTGAGAATCATATCTCGCACCAATTGAGTATTCGGTGAGTTCGCCTGGACGGGGTGGCGGTCGTATAAATCGTCCCTGTAACCATACATGTGTCCCAACATCAAACTTCGCCATTGTTTCGGCAGGCCAGCCATCCAGCTGCACTTTAATCGAGCCATCTGTGGAATTTTGGCTCATGACATAGATTGTGATTCCATTTATTTCTGTGATAATAACATCATCCAGGCGCACTGATTTGTCCAGGTATGTTATGGGATTGTCCAGCAGTTCATCTGTAGTGACTAACTCTGCATTTTGGCCCTGGTTCGGCCCCATTTGCACATCTGGATATTTAAGATAATTGGCAGCCGGTACTGCTGCCCAGAGAATGAGTATTCCGACTATTGCGCCGGTGATGAGTATCTTGGCAGCCCGTTTATCATAATCTGGCCATTTATTTTCCTTGGCTTGTTTCTTGGCAATCCAATTAGCCAGGCGATAGATACCAATTCCTCCGAGAATGGAAATAGCAGGGAGAGAGGGCATCCAGTATCTTGGCTCCCATGGAACAAGCTGGGTACGGGCATACATGTCCACCCATTCCAGAGATAAGTAAGTAAAGAAATTAATTCCAATCCACAATAGAAGGACTGCAAGCTCAAATTTTCTTTTTCTCAGGCAGTATATTCCAATAGGCGCAAAAAGAAGAGCTGGCATACGGCTGATAAAGGTTGGAAGAAGCTTGATTAAATTCCCCAATGCAGTTGAAATGTATGAGCCTAGGCTGCTGATCCAGCCAGATGTTGTGTTTCGCACATCAATTGTCTGGGTGCGGCTGAATTCCATGAGGGTTGTGGCATCATAGCCAGAGTTGAATGGCCCACCAAAATAAGTGGAATTATACTGCATCAGTGGAACAAGGACCATGAAAAGGCCGATTGCAAAGGCCAGGGTCATGAAAATTAAAGGCGTTCCATCCTTAAATGCCTTGGAGAATTCTTTCTTTTTCAGGGTAGGCCAGGTTCTTAAAAGATAGAAACCGAAAAGGTAGGCCATGAATGCGATAATCAGCAGGCTAGTGGGATATCTTGTGGAAACCGAGGCTCCGAAGGCCAGGCCCGACAGAATACAGAAAACCATGCCTATTATTTTGTCCTTGCTGGACGGATTAATTTCGATTGTAGGGTCAAGGGATTTTCCATTGTACCAGTAATTCCCTTCAACCAGAAGCCATAGAGCCAGAACCATGAGATGCATTGTGCTTGCGTCGGTCCAGTAATAGCGATGCCACATTACTATGACAATTAAATTAAAAAGCACTGCAAGGGATGCAATAAAACCCACCTGCCAGCCGAAAAGGCGTTTTCCAAGCATATAGGTTCCCAGAATTGCCAGGCCCATTATTAGGATTGAAAAAAGTCCTCCAATTCCAGCCATGTAGAAGGGCAGCATCATGGCAACATGGCCAGGCCCTTTTTCGTTCACCACAACATATTGGCCTTCGTATTCCACAACAACACTCTGAGTCTGGCCGTAGGTCCATTCATCATAGAGTATGTGATGAATGCCGTCGGCATACTGCTGCACCCAGATATCATTGGTTGTTGCATCTGCAAGATCTGTTGTTGGATCATAGGGCACTGCGGCAATTGCAATGGACATGATTATGAAAAGACTGGTTAGGATAATGAGAGAATGCTTTTCAGTCACAAAATTTGAGAATTTTTCCAACCAGTTCATGTGTGCCAGATAGTAATTCTGGTTAATAGAAATATCCCAACAAAACTGTACATGTACACAGGAGGAGTATATACCCCGGCCACATTTTCCTAATTGTGATTAAATGGCAAACCAACTTACCCATGCACTTATGGCCGCCGGAACCATGGCTCTTCTGAACCCCCTTCTGGGACTTGAGCCAGTCTCATGGAACATTTTCCTGGCAGGCATCATGGGGATGGTCATGAACATGGACTGCTCTGGCTGTAGGATATTCAAGGGCAGCCCAATTGGGCATTCAGTGGGATTCGGAATTATGGCAACCTATCTGGTAGGAATTATAGTATACTTCGGATATGCCTTTGCAGGCTGGGATTTATTCATGGGCATGATGATTGTTCTTGCTATTGGAACCGGAATATTCATTCATCTGGCAGCAGAATATTTCACAGGGCAGCATATATTCACCCTGCCCAATAACCTGGGGATGAGAAACTGGCTCAGAAAATATGATGAGAAATCTGACAGGTTCTGGAGTTCCTGGAACCGGACAGGCCTAAAGGGTCAGGGGCTGAAAGATTCACAACTCAACGTAATATCACTGGCATGCCTGGTTCTTGCAATTGGATTTTTCTGAATCGGGATTTTATACCAAAAGTTTAATAAAGATGGTTAATTTATTTGGCACAATGAATCTCAGTGTGGTAGTTATCACCAGGAATGCAGAAATTTTCATGTATGACTGTCTGGACAGTCTTGTTCATCAATCCGTCAAGCCACTGGAAGTGTTGGTTGTGGATGCAAATAGCACTGACAGAACCCAGGACATTGTGAAAGAATATGCTGAAAAATGGGATTTCGTTAAACTTCTGGAGCATCCCGGCACCCGTGGTGAAGGACGGAACTTCGGCACAGAAAAAGCAGCTGGCGACATTGTAGCATTCATTGATGCAGATGCCATTGCCCATGCACTCTGGGTAGATGAAATGATAAAGGCAATGGAGAATGCGGATGTTGTGGCTGGACGGGAAGTACGCCTTGGCTATCACGGTTTCACTTCACTGAAGCGGGTCGGCATGCTCCACAAAGGAGTTGACATTACTTATCCAAGTGTAAATCTGGCCTATAAAAAATCAACTTTCGAGGCAATAGGGGGCTTTGATTCCTGGTTCAAGGAAGCAGAGGAAGTTGATCTAAATTACCGGGCAGTTGATGCTGGCTATCGGTTGATATATCATGAAAATGCAGTTGTTTATCATCGTGCACGTTCATCGTTTACAGGTTTCTTCAAACAATCATTCTGGTACGGTTTCGGCAGGAAAGAATTGAGCCTGCGACACGGCGACCTGTGGAGCTCTTACAGTCCCCTGGAAATGGTCCAGGTCAGCAAGGAAGAAAACATCTGGAAGATTATTCGACTGGGATTTAGTTTTCTTGGGTACCTATTCTGCAAGATTGTTGGCAAACGCCAGACTGCCAAGGAAAGGCTGAGAAGGTCAAAGGCCAGCGAGCGTTAGTATAAAATTAAACCCCTTTTCATGGACATTTAGAGCCCAACTTTGCCACTAATCCCCGCTAAAATATCGTGAAAAACCATTTGACAGTTTGGTCAAAACGGGGCAACCTTGCCCCGAATCATCCGGTAAACATATGTTTTTTTGACAACACAGCCCGAGAAATATTGCTAAAATTGGAAATTGGTTAGGTCCAATATTGCTGTTATTTTTCTATTCCCTCGTGTCACTTTTTCTATTAAATATTATCTATAGCTTGCTCAAGATACTTCAAAATGCTATGCTAAAAATTAGCATGCTACACAAAGCAGTATTCGGAGGGAAAAAAAATGAAAATGAGACAAATAATTTGTGCGATTTTGGTACTATCGATAGTTACTGTGAGCGGAGCTGGCGTAATGGCATACACTACTCATGCGCCGATAAGGATTGACTCGAATAATGATTTCAGCACATATGCTTCATCTGGGGATGGAACTGCGGCTAATCCATGGAATATTACTGGTCTGGAGATAGATGGTGCAGGCTATGGTTATTGTATTTACATTGGCAATACAACCGACTATTTCATCATTCAAGACTGCTATCTCTATAATGCATATACATCAAGTCCAGATAATTACTACCGGACGAATTCTGGAATAAGTTTCTATTACGTTGAGAACGGCGTGATTGATGGCAATGAGATGTTATACAATGATTTCTCTGGAGTATTCATATATGGGTCTTCTGATATCATTATCGAAAATAACATAGTGTATTACAATCAATTTGGGATCTATGTTCTTGAATCGGACTACAATATAATCCAATACAACGAGGTAAGCCTTAACACATGCTATGGAATAACTATGGATTATTCTAATTATAATCATATTTATCGCAACACCGTTGAGTACAATGATATTGGAATCCACTTATTCTATTGCGCTTCAATGAACGCGGTGGAGGATAACCTGGTCTTCTACAACGATTATGGATTAATCATATTTTGGTCAAGCTATAACACAGTATTGTTGAACTCTTTCTGTTTGAATTCTGAGTACGGTGTTTATATTGACATTTATTCAAGCAACAATGACATAATATACAACAACTTTGGCAATAATATCAACCAGGCATATGATGCAGGAACAGGTAATAACTGGCATGCCGGATTCAGTAATGGCGGAAATTACTGGACCGATCATGATCCTGTTGATTTATACTCTGGCCCACAACAAAACCAACCAGGCAGTGATGGTATTGTAGATAACCCTTACCTGGACATTGACGGAGGAGACAGCAAGGATAAATATCCACTGGTGGCGTCAATGGACACATATGGTATTGGGCAAAGAGAGGATCCCAATGGTATTGGGCAAAGAGAAGATCCTAACTGATTAATCTTTCAATTGCTTGATATCTTTGGTTATTTGCCTAGATGTTGTGGTGTCTTTCAACTCTGAAGAAATGGCTAGGGCTTTTTCAAAAAAAGCCTTCGCTTCATCTAGGTAATTTGATTTTTTTAGTGCAAGTCCAAATCTGTGATATGAATCCACAAGTTTTTCTTTATTTTCTATCATATTCAAAATATTATCACATTCATTGAAAAGATTAATTGCCCTGTCCATATCTCCTTTATAAAGTGCAATAATTGCTTTGTTCAAATTTGTAGTTGCGTACATAGTGGTCTCCCCAAGTTTTTCAAAGATAATGGCAGCTTCATCAAGATATTTTTGCGATAAATTCAATTCCGATTTGTCCAAATAAGCTGCACCGGCATTTGATAGAGCATAAGCCAGCGTTCTAACTGCTCCAGTTTCTCTGGCAAGTACTATTGCCCGTTCATGGGCATTTATCTCATCTTCTAATTGTTCCATTCTATCAAGTGTGTTTCCAATACTTGTCAGTATCTTGCTAGCAATTTGTTTATTCCCAATTTTCAAAGCAATATCCAGGGCTTTGTTTTTGCTTTCTAAAGCCTTTTCATATTCCTGTCTTCGATGGAAAAGTCTCCCCTGGCCATAATATGCTTTTGCTATCTGGTTTTTATTATTGGTTTTGAACGAAATTTTTAAAGATTTTTTGAAATAATCAAGTGCTAATTCATTATCCCATAATAATTCATGAACAGAACCAAGGTAATAACTGCTCTCAGCCTTCATTTCCATTTCATTATTCTTATCGGCCCATTCCAGAATGTCTTCAAAGAGAGACTGGGCGATGGAATAATTATTTCTCCTCAATGAAATCTCGGCGGTGCCTGATTTTGTTTTCATAATCAACTTCTCATTGTCCGATGCAAGAACCATTGCCCGGTTGTAATGCATTATTGCCTCATCCCATTCACCTATGAATGACAATGCCTGCCCCTGCATATACAATAATCTGGCCTTTTCCTGTTTCTCAATATCAAAGGATTTACCCAGAAGTATTGTGAGAGCGCGGGCCAGTTCTTCAAGCCTGTCGCTTTTCAGCAGTTTTTCTTCTTTGTCCAGTAGTATCTCGATAACATCATTATAGCGTTCTGTCTTGAGAAGGTGGTAAAGCACTTCCATGAGGCTGTTGATGGAAAGATCTTCGAGATAATGCTCTGCCGCTTTGGAATGAAATCGTTCAATATCCTTCTCGGACAATCTACGATATAAAGCGGTCTTGATCATGTCATGTAACTCAACATAATCATCTTCGGACTGCTTGATTATTGACTGTTCAGTCAGATTGGTAATAATATGCTGATATGCATGCAGATCACTTCTATGTGCCGGGTATCTGTGGACAGAGAGATATTTCAATAGTTCAAGTTCCCTTTCATTCAATATTTGGACGAACTCTTCATTGATGAATTTCTCGAGATCCATGTTCATCTCAGGCATTCCTCCATTTCCCAGCAGTTTCACGAAAAGAGGATGTCCTTCAGTCTTTGCATGAATATCCTCAATGAATTTCTCGGATATTCCCATATTTCGAGCAAGAATCTCTGTGCTTTCTTTATCCAGTCCTTCAAGTGTTATCTCAATAACTGATTTCGACACAGCCACATCCTGCCTATCATAGAATGAATCAACCCCCATTCCAGCTACAACGAGCTTGATGTTTTCATACCGGGTTATTAATTTCTGGAGCATTGAAAAAAATGTTTGAACGTCATTGTTGGCATTGTGATAATCATCGAATACCATCAAGATGGATTGTTCTGACAGACTTTCCATAAGCAAGTACTCGACCTCGGACATATCGATTCTATTGTTCTCTGTCAAATATCTCTTGAGCTCTCTCTTGCCTTGATTCTCGAAAAACTGGGACAGAGATTTGATAATAGCCCGTACTGTACACCATGTTTGAATTCTGAAAAAATAAGTGGTAGGACATTCAGATATGCCATCCATAATATATGACAGTAACGTGGTTTTTCCTATGCCAGGCATGCCTTTGACAATCAGTGTATGACATGATGGTGATTTCAACCATTCTGAAGCAATCTTCATCTCATTCTGACGACCATATAAATGATCAATTCTAATTTTTTCTCTTAGGTGGCTTGAGAGTTCGACCGCTTCCTGCTTTTGATTATTCAGAAATTCCTGGCAATCGAAGGTCCTTGTTTTGTTAACCTCTCTGACAATTTCCACAAAGTTGATCTCGAATGGAATATGCTGTATGATATTGCCAAGCTTGACTTTTGTCTCTTCACCGTCCTGGTCTATGAGGCGAATCTGGGTTTCATCAAGTTCCTTCTTTATATCATGGGCCTTATTATATCCCGTGCCAGACAAATAATATATAATTCTTTTCAGACGGATACCAGAAACATGAACTTTGTGGGATTCAATCCATCCGTCTTCAATAGAGGGCTGTATTGCCCTGGTGACGTTTCCTCTTGCTACTCCAATCGCTTTGGCAATGCCTATCTGGGTCAATTCCATTGGACCATCTATCTCGTCTTCATAGGATTTAAACTCCAGCAGATAGAGAAATATTCGATCCGTTGTTGTCGCCAATTTTGTATCCTTCTTCACCACAACCGTAAATAGACTTAGATTATATAATCTTTCTAATGCCTGGATGCCTTTAACTACCCAAAAACAGCATAATCGGTGTTCAAAACCATAAATCCAAGAATTTTCAATATTATTTCACTGCCCTTCGCTTTCGTCCAGACCTTGAAATCAGAAGAATCTATTATTCCTCTTGAACGCAAACCACTGAAATTTGACAGTTAATCATAATTATGTGTCAAAAATAGTTTGTAACATCTAGGGGTCAGGTTTTTATGCTTCTATTGATTTTACAGTTACACCCAAATGGGTGGAGGAAATGAAATGAGCCAATGTCCAACGTGTAATAATCCATTGAGTTATGTAGAACAGTATCAGCAGTGGTATTGCCACACTTGCCAGGCATATAAACAGCCAGGCGGAGTATCAAGAGAGTGTCAGCCCCAGCAGATAAATCAGCAACAACAACCCCAACAACAGCATTACCAGCAGCAACCGATCCAACAGCCTCAACCAGCACAACAGCCAATAGCTGATGATGGAGGAGATTACGAGTATAGCATAAGGGATGCTCCATCATTCTCTGTTCTCACATTCAACCTGAAACAGGGCCAGAGCATTACGGTAGAAAAAGGTGGCATGATGTACATGCACAATACCATTGAAATTCAAACACATGGTAGAAAAGGCGGCATAATGAAAGGTCTGGTAACATCTGCTCTTGGCGGCGAGTCCTTTTTTGTGAATACATTCACTGCAACCCATGGGCCAGGAGAATTGGCAGTTGTTGGCCCCACGATGGGCGACATAAGAGAAATAGACACTACCCAGCAACCAATGATTCTTCAGAGTGGAGCATTCCTGGCATCATTCCCATCAGTGGAGTTAGACACGAAGTGGCAGGGTCTGAAGGGCTTTCTGGCAGAACGGGATTTTGTCATGCTTCATGCATCAGGTCCAGGAAAGGTCTGGGTCACATCCTTCGGTGGAATAATGGAGAAAGACCTGCAGCCAGGTGAAACTCTCTCTGTGGACACCGGTCATATAGTTGCATTCCCTGATCATATGCAATTCTCTGTACGCAGGGTAGGTAACTGGAAGTCCACAATACTCAGCGGAGAAGGCCTGGTAACGGACTTTGTTGGTCCGGGAAAGATTCTCCTGCAGAGCCGAACTCTGGGAGCATTTGTCCAGTCAATAATTCAATTATTACCGAAACAGGGATGAGCCTGAAATCAGAGTGTATTCCCTTTATGGGCTGGTAGTTCACTCTATTAATTTGTCACCATTCTTCATGACCAGTGGATTGAACGTAGCAAAATCTGCCTGGTGTATGAGCACTGTTTCGATAACTTGCGGGCGGCCGTCACCTTCCTTTGCGTGGCAGGCTATTGTGTTTGCTATTTTGTCGTCAAAGCCTGCTTCTTTCGCCATTACTGCACCGGATATTGGGTGGCGCATACACTTTCCTGCAAGGGATTTTTGATACCCTCCCTTACCATCTGGCTCGAATTCCAGAAGCTTGCCAATATCATGGAGCAGACCGCCTATGATTAATCGGTCCATGTCTATGTCATAGGGCAGGTTGCCATATGTCTCCAATTGGGCCTTTGCCAGGCCAATTGCGCCCTTTGTAACTGCAAGATTATGTTCGATGAAGCTGACTCCGTGGGTGTCCGTAAGGAGGGTAAAAGGCATGTTCTTGAGCTGGTCAATATTTTCCCAGCCTCCTTGCCTGCATCCCTCGACCCAGACGCTTACTGTTTTGGCTCTGAGCTCCTTGTCATAAATTTGGTCCAGGAGTTCGCCGAATAAATGTTCAATATCCCTGATTTCTATCATTTGCTTCACCAGCTTATGCGATGAGTCCCATTGCCTTGTCTGTCTTTTGCATGGACTTGAATTTATCGGTTTCAACATTGCACATGGCTCTGATACAATCAATATTTTCTGGAATAACATCACTTTCCTGGTGAATGGCCTGGTAATAGTACAGTGTGTCGCCTACAACATGAACGCCGTCCTTCCAGACTGCTATCTCGAACAGGTCGCCGCGCTTTCGACCAAGGTCTTTGGCCCATTCCATTACCTGGGATGTTCCTTTTACACCTTCGCCCGAGTCAACAAGTGCTACTCTTGGGGTGTTTTCCCACAAATCTACAACTTCCTGGCTGGTTGGGGATGACTTCATCTTTACAACAACCGAGTGCAAGTGCATGATGGTTGTCGGAACCTTGACTGCTGTAGTCTGGATATTAAGACCGTACATGACAGTCGCCACATCTGGACCGTGGTGGCTTGGCACATTCAGAACTGGCTCTATAGAATTAATAGGGCCGCTCTTGGAATCCCATGGGTCTGCAGACCTGCGGATCATTACGCCAAGAACATTATCAATGCCATATTTTTCCTGAATTGGGTGCAATGTTCTGCAAAGTCCAGTGGTATTGCAGGATACAACCCTGGCAAATTGGGCACCGATCGCGTCCTCATAATTGGACACTGTATTGAATGATAGTCCAGTAAGGTCATGCTTTTCTCCGCCCTGCCAGATTGCCTTGACATTATGTTTCTCATAGAGTGGTTTATAATTTGCCTTTTTCGGAGTGCAGTCAATTACTATGTCTGCGATTTCCAGAAGTTC
>JAGLQM010000209.1 GCA_023136815.1 Thermoplasmata archaeon | reverse complement strand
ATAAACAATGCCTTGTAAATGAATATCTTGATTACGAAGGTTCGATTTGCGCCCATGCCCCTGAGAATTTTGATGGTTGGAGCATAATATTCAGTTTCAATGGCTATGATGCAATAAACTAATAATGCGGTCATGAGGCCGCTCATGAGAATGATGCCCCAGAGATCCTGCTCAACTTGATAAATTCCTCTTTCAAAGAATCCTACAACGCTGGATGTTTGCCTAGTTTCAGTATGGCTGGTACAACATGGTTGGTCCTCTAGCGGAATTTCAGAATCAATAATCATGATAAATGAATAATTGCCTGCCATATCTGGCCTGAGATCATTCATTGTATTTCTGGGGACAATTAACCAGTCATCCGGGAAGATGGAACCTGGTGAATACTCATTATCCAATGAGATTCTCACAGAATATGTATCATTAATGAGCCTGTAATAAGGCTGACTTTGAACTATATTGAATCCAACGTCAACAAGATTCTGCGATAGTTCGGAACCCATCCACACATCATTATTTGAGCTCTCATTGGTCATATTAAGGCCCAGGGTATCCAGTGGATCATAGATAGACACAACATATACATTTTCAGCAGAATGGCCCTTATCGTCAAGGAAGGTAACATTGGCAAATGTGAAGGCTGCAAAAGTCGTATTTTCCACTGGAAGAAGATTTCCGTCAATATTGCTAATTGCAAAATCTTCATCTGTATACACCAGCACTGGTCCCTGATCAAAACTAGAAGCTAGATTCTCAGTGGTATCATGCAAACCACCCACCATTGCTGTTGTTCCAGCTAGATATGTCACGCAGAAGGCTATGCCTAGTATGGTTGCGAATATTCTACGATTCATCTTCGTGGAAAGTTTACTTACTATTGACATGGCTCACCCGAAATCCTTTAATATGTCCTCAGTGTAGGATTGTTCCGCATAAGTATTCAGACTTAAATCCATATCGGTGTAAATAATGAAGGAAATGAAGGTTGTTATCAAGGATGTCTGGAAGACATATGA
>JAGLQM010000208.1 GCA_023136815.1 Thermoplasmata archaeon | reverse complement strand
GATGCTGGAATAGGCGAGATATTTGTCATAAGGGTTGCAGGCAATATAGCATTCGACCCAAGCGTACTGGGCTCTCTGGACTATGCAGTAGCTCATCTACATGTCCCATTGCTGGTGATACTGGGGCACAGCCATTGCGGCGCAGTAAATGCCTCGGAAGGCGGCCCTGGTGACGAATCATCCATAGGCCAGATAGTTGAGGAAATACGCTGTGCATTCGGCACCGGAGATAATATCAGGCAGAATGTGCTGAGGCAGATTGAACTGTTAAAAACCAGGAGCCAGACCATTGCAGATGCCCAGGAAAAAGGTCAATTGGAAGTCAAAGGTGCAATATACGACCTGGAAACCGGTAAAGTAAACTGGATATAAAATATGAGCTGGCTTGGCCAGCTCATTCTTTCATTTTTCGAGATAAGCTTACTTTTTCCTAACTGCTTTATCTCTCTTTTCCTTGTCCTTGCGAATGCTCTTCTCTATGTGGCTGAGCATTGTGCTTAGTGCTTTCATGAGGTCCCAGTCTATTGCTGTGGAATAATACATCTCATGCTCTGTGGTCATCCTGCCTCTGATTGTAACATCCCCGGACATGTGGTCCGAACCAGCTTCTTGAGTTGTGACATGGATTGTGAATATCTTTGGTGTGATTATTTTTGACACACGTTTTATATTCTTCTGGATTAGCTCGTACATAATGTCATAGGATTCTGGGTCTGCCTCATGCAATCCAGAAATCTGAACAAATACCTGTTCTTCATGCTTGAAACTGGCAATCAACTCTATAAGGTCATACTGGGTGACAATGCCCACTGGCCTATCCTTTTCTGTGACTATGATGGTTGAAATGCTATTATCGTTCATCAGTGAAACCGCTTCTACGATTGTCTGGGTCTCGCCGATTGTTATTGGAGGGGCCCTCATGACACTGCCCACCTTTATCTTGGCAGTTATTTGCTCACCGCCGGAATCTCCTCTTGTGGCTCGCTCCCGCTTGCGGAAGCTGGCCTTTCCAAGGTCCTT
>JAGLQM010000207.1 GCA_023136815.1 Thermoplasmata archaeon | reverse complement strand
TAGGCCATACACCTAACTATCAAAGTCCAATTGACTTTGATTTTCTATGTTTGCATATGTACGGTGCATGGCAGGTATTTCCTTGTTATATCCGTGTAAATAGTCGATTCCGCCTAAAGATTGTGGAGTTCTCTACCTATTTCCACTAAAGGAATTCATCTTAAAAGACTTTGTGAAATTATATTAATGTTAAGGATATTCACGGCTGAAAGGTGTTTGTAAATGACATACCTGAACTTCAATGGCGCTGAACTGGAAGTCGGAAAGATTGTTTGTCTTCTGCGGAGCTATGCGGCCCACGCAGAAGAAATGGGCAGTGTGTTACTGGATGAGCCTGATTTCTTCCTCAAACCACCAACAACCATAATACGGGACGGCCAGGACATTATTATCCCAAAGGAATCGAATATGGTGCATCATGAAGTTGAACTGGCAGTCATCATCGGGAAGGAAGGGCACTTCATTCCAAAGGAGCATGCCATGAAGCATGTTCTTGGGTATTCCATTCTCATTGATGTTACAGCCAGGGACATCCAGGCACAGGCGAAGAAAGATGGAAGACCGTGGACCGTCTCCAAGGGCTTTGACACCTTTGCGCCAATGTCCAGTATAGTTCCAAAATCAAAAATTAATGACCCATATGGATTGGATATCTGGCTGAAAGTTAATGGCGAATATAGGCAGAAGTCAAATACCAGCCTGCTGCTTTTCAAGATATCTGAGATAATCACATCAATATCCAAGGTCATGACCCTGGAGCCAGGGGACATCATTGCCACAGGAACACCGGAAGGGGTGAGCCAGATAGTACCTGGAGATACTGTGGAAGCCGGCATTGATGGCCTAGGCACCCTTAATGTGGGCGTTCAGGAATAAATTATATATGACCTAAGGCACTTAGTACCTTGAGGATTCTTGTATGGGGTCGGGGGATCTTAGTAAAGTCATGAGTCAGCTTCTTCAGCAAAAGAGCAAGCGCAACCGCACTTCCAACAGCATCCGGGTCCGCATTGTGATGCAT
>JAGLQM010000206.1 GCA_023136815.1 Thermoplasmata archaeon | reverse complement strand
TCTCCTCCCGGCCCTGGGGGTCCATGCCATTGGTTGGTTCGTCCAGGAATAAAATTTGAGGGTCATGAACAATTGATTGGGCAAGCTTCACGCGTTGCTTCATGCCTGTAGAATATGAAGAAATCAATCTATAACGTTCCTCACCAATTCCAACAAAGTCCAGCATTTCGTGGCTTCGGGGCATGGCATCAGGCTTTTTCATGCCACTAATTTGACCCATATATGAAACAAAATCAATTGCAGTGAATGATTCAATGAGGCAGTCATGTTCTGGCATGTATCCAATCATGTCCCGGACCAGTGTGCCTTCGGTGAATGGGTCATGGCCAGCAATTGTTATCTGGCCTTTATCTGGAGTAAGTAATCCCAAAATCGCTTTTATAAATGTGCTTTTTCCTGCGCCATTTGGGCCAAGAAGACCTACAATGCCAGATGGGATATTAACAGAAAAATTATCCAGAGCAAGAATCTGGCCATAGCTGACTGTAACATTTTTAGTTAAAATGGTGGCTGGAGGTTCCTTGCTCATCTGCGATGAATTCACAATTGAGTTAATTAAGGTATCTGAACAAGGAAATTAAAAAAATGGTAATTTTACTGGTTTATTATACCTATCTGACACAATTTCAACTTATTAACAGAAATTTCTTGTTTATCAATAGGCAATTTAATATCTTTTATTCGGTATGTCAGGAGGCTTTGGGGGCTGAGGAACTGCCAGATGATTCACCGATGATGAAACAGTACAAGTCAATTAAATCACAGTATCCAGGCACGGTGATATTCTTCAGAATGGGTGATTTTTATGAAACCTTTGGTGATGATGCTGTCATAACTGCCAGGGTTCTTGATATTACTCTGACATCCAGGGGAAAAATGAAAGGCGAGAAAGTGCCCCTGGCAGGAATTCCCTATCATGCGCTGGACACATATCTGCACAGGATGGTCAAGGCAGGCCATAAGGTGGCAATCTGCGAGCAGGTGGAGGACCCGAAAAAAGCCAAAGGCGTCGTCAAACGCGA
>JAGLQM010000205.1 GCA_023136815.1 Thermoplasmata archaeon | reverse complement strand
AATAGGACTGGAAAATGAAATGTACAGTTTTCTTACATTAATCTCAGAGGAAAATGACGTGAATTGAAACATATCATCATTCCTGCGTGGCACTCTTCATTTCCACAGTCTTTTTATCAAACCTTGACATCACCCTCAATTGATGCCAACAGCCAACCACGAACTTGAGAACCTTTTCAATCCTGCTTCGATAGCAATAATAGGTGCATCCCCCAGAGAGGGCAGCATAGGCTTCAATCTGGTCCAGAACCTTCAATTATCAGGCTATAAAGGAGAGATATTTCCTGTTAACCCCAAGTATGACGAAGTTATGGGGTACAAATGCTTCAAATCAGTAGATGATATGCCAGTGATGGCCGACCTGACCATAATTGCGGTTCCAGCGGCTATTGTCAATGAAACCATCGAGAAATGCTGTATTGCCGGTGCCATGATGTTCATAATCATCTCCAGCGGTTTTAATGAAATAGGTCGCCATGATCTTACCAATGAACTGCTCGGAATCCTCGACAAATATGAAGCCAGGACTCTCGGCCCTAATGTTTTTGGTGTTTATTCTGCAAGAGCCAATATGAATGCTACTTTCGGCCCTCCGAAAGTCCGAAAGGGCAATGTTGGGCTTATTTCCCAGAGTGGAGCACTAGGTGTTGCTCTAATGGGAAAGTCAGTGAGTGAAAGCATAGGCCTTTCTGCTGTTGTGAGCATCGGCAATGAGGCAGATATTACAGAACACGAGGCACTGGAATATCTGGGCAAGGATCCAAATACAGAAGTAATTTTCATTTACATGGAAGGCTGCAAGGACGGCAGAAAATTCCTGGACATTGCCAAAAAGGTGTCCAAGGTTAAACCTATAATCATTGTCAAGAGCGGCAGCTCATCCCGAGGGGCATTGGCTGCTGCATCTCATACAGGTTCACTGGCAGGTTCAGACAGGGTGTTCAGTGCCGCAATAAAGCAGGCTGGAGTAATTAGAGCCTATAATCTGAATGATGCTTTCAACTGGATTCGGGCACTGGCCAA
>JAGLQM010000204.1 GCA_023136815.1 Thermoplasmata archaeon | reverse complement strand
GGGAAAAGTTGGTCATATTAAAAGGTTGGGATATGTTCAAGGAAGGTTGAATGACCTAATTCTTGTACGGCACCAGGCAGATAGCCATATATTGAAGTCTTACACTAATGATTGTGAAAAGTCTACACTTCAAACGGCATAATCATTGTACGGTATCGGTTATCCACTGACAGTTGATGGATGGATACTCACCAAACACTTCGAAGTATCCACACTGCCAAATCAACGGCTGTCCGTATTGCTCTTCCACTTTTAACTCCTCCATCATTGAAATCGAGAATGACTATATAAACATTATTACTTTCGAAGCGTTTCGAAAACTATACAATAAGCAGGTGATGCTTTTCTACACACTGGGTTATGGCCATCATAGACAAACTCCAAGATATTCAAAATCCCAAAAGCGAGCATATGGGGAAAATCACTTCTTGTAGGGTATCAAACAGATAATTCTGAATATTTCATCGGACTCATTGATCATCTGATGCCATTCCATTGGCTTGATGAAAATGAAATCCCCTGGCTTTAGTGGTTCTCGCCTGTCCTGGGACCTCATAATTCCTTCACCCTCCAGTACGAAAACCTCATGCTCCCAGTCGTGCTGGTGATGGGGGGTGTTTCCCCCTGGCTGTATAGTAAATACCCGCATGGCAAAGTTTTCCGCTCCATCTTTCTCGGAAATAAGCCAGCGGATGGTTGTGTCTTTCACTCCCTCTTCGGCGGGAATTTCCTCTTCCACTTCTGTGTAATGCATGTGTTTCATTTTATCACTCCGTTTCAAATTAGCCAGTATAGTAAAATTCACCGGAAGATTTCTGCTCCCTGTCAAGCCTGGAGCCTTTCTTATTAATCCTTGGCCGGTTGGTATCATTGTCCCGTCTGAATGTTATGTCCACATCTTTCAGGAATTGATTCATGCCAGGGCGCATTCCGAAAGGTCCTTCACCCAGGCCAGTAACTGATGGTTCGCCGCTGAACACCATAATACTATCAGAAACCATGTCAATGAAATAAACGTCGTGATCAACTATCATTCCGCTTCTGCAC
>JAGLQM010000203.1 GCA_023136815.1 Thermoplasmata archaeon | reverse complement strand
TTCACACCTCAAATATATTTGGCGAGCCCGTGGGGATTTTCGACGAATATGAACATCGTA
Organism: Thermoplasmata archaeon; assembly: GCA_023136815.1. Taxonomy (GTDB): domain Archaea; phylum Thermoplasmatota; class Thermoplasmata; order SG8-5; family SG8-5; genus JAGLQM01. The sequence goes on along the minus strand of JAGLQM010000203.1, from coordinate 989 downwards.
ATGTTCATATTGATTCGAACCCCAGACCACCTGGTATCTTCTCTAACCAACGCTTGTTTGTTCATTTACTGCATCAGTTGAGTAAAAGCCAGATGCTCTTTCTAGGGAAGATGCAGTCGCAAGTTCCTACCTAGCTGAGCTACGGGCCCACCCAGTATATGTTGGTTTAGCTTACCCCCGAATCCCTTACCCCATATAAAGCTTACCATATTATTACATAGTAATGATGAGGGATTGGAGGCAATAAAATATCAAAATCCGTATAAAATGCAAATTTCCATGAATTTTCATAAGTATTAAATATGGTGTGTTTAAGATTGCCCCTCAGCAAGTTTTCGAAGTTCCTTGATCTCATCTGGTTTTAGCATTCTGTAATTCCCTTCATTCAGCTTACCCAGTGTGATATTGCCAACCCTCTCACGGCACAGATCTATGACTGAAAATTCTATTGCTTCTAACATACGTCTGATTTGCCGCTTTCGGCCTTCATGAAGTGTAAATTGTAGAATTGTTTTATTCTTATCCTTGGCTAAAACTTCAATTTCACATTCTCGAGTCCTGGCCTCTTCAAGTTGAATGCCATTTCTCATAACATTTATCAAAGAACTGGGAACGTCCCCGTCCACTGAAACTCGATATACCTTATCAACAGAAGAACTGGGATGCATAACAAGGTTGGAAAACTCTCCATCATTTGTCAGTAGAAGCAATCCACGGCTGTCAGTATCCAGCCTGCCAATTGGAAAAATTCTGGCCTTGGTTTCAATCAGTTCCAATACAGTTGGCTTCCCGGTGGTGCTGTGCAAGGTGCTCTCATAACCAACTGGCTTGTTCAATGCAAAATATACTTTTTCCTGGGGATTGATTGGAATTCCATCAACCAGTATTTTATCTACCTCAGGGTCAGCAGTATCTCCAATTTTTGCTATCTGGCCATTTACCTTCACCCGGCCTTTTTCTATGAGTTCCTCGGCCTTCCGGCGGGAGCA
>JAGLQM010000202.1 GCA_023136815.1 Thermoplasmata archaeon | reverse complement strand
AATCACTAACTTCAGTGCTGAAATTTTTTGCGGCCACAACTTTGGCCAGCCCTTTTAATTTATCTGGGAAACAATCCTCTTCAGATAACTCGGTCGAATAATGTTCAAGCGCTTTTTCAAGTATCTCATTGATACTAATATCTGGCATTATCTTTCTGGCCTTAAGATACTGAATCATCCATTCTTTCCGAGAATGGTCCAGTTTGGTAAGGAAATTCGCAGGGTCAGCATCATAATCTTTCCCGTACTGGATGATTTTGGTCTTATGCTCTAGGTCTTGCTCATCCTCTCCCTTGGCAAAGAGTGTGATTTGCTGCGCCAGTTCCTTATGAACCTCAGCATTTTTCTTGCTCATTGTCCCAACAAGGGAAAATTTACATGGGAAGGTCATGGATTTTCCATCCTTCTCAAGGGTGTATGCGCGATCTCGTAGAGTCCGGGCCAGTACCTTTGCCATGTCTTTATCAAGCAAATCAATATTTTCAACAAAAATAATGCCTCGATTAACCTCTTTCAACTTGCTGGTTGTTGCCAAAAATCGGATGTAAATTTTACCCATGATGTCTGCTGTAGTATTTTCTTTATCCAGCTGGGCAATTGGAAATGTCCTGAGGGATGTATTAATTTCCGGAGGTTCATCTGCGTCCAGATACTTCATTTTGCAGTAATAACAAAATGCTTCGGGGTCCGAAGGGTCGCAGCCAACCGGGCAGTCTGAAATTGCCCTGAATTCCAATGAAAGTGAATCTATGAATTCAAGAACTTCCCGAACAACCTGCTTCCGGCTGGACTGGAAAATTACTCCTTTAAAATTAGGGTCCACAAGGCCAATGGAAACATATTCCAGAACTTTATCAAATGACATTACATCTTCAATATTAACTCTGGCATCTGCGGCATCATCATGCATCCATCGGAAGTAATGGCCCCCAGCTAGATCTGCCATGTCTTCAGCTAATTTAGAACCTTCCTTTGAAACATCGATTATTAAAGTGGGAATATTAGACCGCTCAATGGCCACACAGTTATCCCTTATCTCGGCCTCTATATCTTCACCCGGAATGATTGGCATATTGGCCGAACCGTC
>JAGLQM010000201.1 GCA_023136815.1 Thermoplasmata archaeon | reverse complement strand
ATTTATTCTATGGAAATATTATAAACCTTCTCAGGCCAGTCCTTGTGAATTTTGGCTACCATTTCATCATCAAAAATACCTGCCTCAAGAAATGTCTTTGTCCGCTTCGGAACTGTAGCCGGAGCCATGACTGCACCAGGCCGCCTTGGGTCGTCCAGAAAGTCAGTTTCCATCATGAATCTACTGCTCTTTTCAGCAGCCGTAGTGATATTTTTCTTGCTAGCCAGTACCGAAGGAAATAACCCGTAGTTTTCAGAATCAAGTACTGCTGGCCCTGAATAATGTTTAACAACTTTTTCCTTGTCTATACCGACCTCGTCGGCATATGCCGCTAATTCTTCCCAGACTTCCGGGCCTGCGCTTTCTGTGTGAAGCTGCACCGCGCAATTTACTTCTTTGGCAAGTTTCAAAGCATGCTTGAGTACTTCATTGCTTCTTTGCCAGATAGTATCAGATACCGGGAAGTGAGGCCTGCCTATCTCGCCAATTCCTGTTGCCTTTCCTTCCTCCACAAGTTTGGCAGCTATTTCCATGCCTTCCATCATGGCCTCAACAGTCTTTTCCTCACCCAGCTCGCCCCAGAGCCAGGGCATGTGTCCCGGATAGGGGCCAAGCATTACGTAGACCTGAACATTTGTCCCGGAACGGCATTTTTCTGCCAAACCAAGAGTAATTTCATATTGCTTAAGAAAGTCCTGGCCTGTTTTTATTTTGATACCTTTATATGGTAGATTCGATAAAATAACATGGGTCCCCCCAGCCTTCTCAAATTGCCGAAGGGATTCCACGCTTCCTCCTTCTGGTTGCAGATGTAGATGATTATCCAGAATCGGGTAGGACATTAAAACTCCTGACCGGTGAGTCGATTGAATAAATCAGAATAAAGCATAGTTGTCTGCTCAACCATATTATCTGGCAATGCAGGAATATCTGGCGTGGCTATGCCCTTCTCCCTGGCCTCGGTTAGCTCCTGATGGTATCCAAGTAATCGATAATACTGCCGCACATATTCTTTGCTTAATTCTGTGAACTTTCCACTGGTATATTCCTCGACATCCCAGAATCTGTCCTCATCTGGTGTGCCGAA
>JAGLQM010000200.1 GCA_023136815.1 Thermoplasmata archaeon | reverse complement strand
GCATCCAGACCTGCATTCTCAGCCAGAGTCCATGGAATTATTTCTGTTGCCCTGGAGAAAGCCTCTATTGCCAGCTGCTCCCTGCCACCGACTTTAGAGCCGAACTTGTTGAGTGCCAGACTCAGTTCGATCTCCATTGAACCGCCGCCTGGAAGTGCTATGCCGTCCTCCATTGCCACTGCTGTTACTTTCAGGGCGTCATGGAGTGCGCGGTCTGCCTCATCAACAACATGTTCTGTTGCTCCACGAATGAGCAGGCTTACGGACTTTGCGTCCTTGCATCCAGTGATGAAGGTCATATCGCTGTCTGCGATTTTCTTCTCTTCAACCATGCTGGCCTTTCCGAGGTCAGATGCCCTGAGGTCTTCCAGGTTAGTTACCAGCTTTGCGCCAGTTGCCTTTCCGAGCTTTTCCATATCAGACTTCTTGACCCTGCGAACTGCAAACATGCCCTCTTTAGCCAGGAAATGCTGAACAAGATCATCGATACCCTTCTGGCAGATGATGACATTTGCGCCGCTCTTCTTGATTAATTCAACTTTCTTTTTAAGGGTTCTCTCTTCCTCATCAAGGAATTTCTGAAGCTGGCCTGGGTCTGTTATCTGGATTTTAGCGTCAACTTCTGTCTTTTTAATCTCAAGAGCTGAGTCAATAAGTGCAATCTTTGCGTTCTTGACACTGGATGGCATTCTTGGGTGAACCTTTTCCTTGTCCAGGATAATACCCTCAACAAGTGTGGTGTCTGAAACTGAGCCGCCATTCTTCTTTTCTATCTTTATATTGTCAATGTCCACAACATAGCTGTTTCCCTTCTTTTCAGCGACTGCTTTGACTGCCTTGACTGATATTGTAGCCAGTGCTTCCTTGTTGCCTACGATGCTCTTGCCAGTCATTGCTGTGGTGGCGATATTTTTCAGGTCCTTGTCGCTGTTTGGATTAACCTTGATTCCCAACTTCTTCAGGATTGCAATGGATTCCTCTGCTGCCAGCCTGTAGCCGTTTGCGATAACGGTTGGGTGAACGTTCTGCTCGATTAGGCTTTCAGCCTTCTTGAGCAATTCACCGGCCAGTACTACAGCGGATGTTGTTCCATCGCCGCATTCATTGTCCTGGGTCTTGGAAACTTCCACAACCATCTTGGCTGCTGG
>JAGLQM010000020.1 GCA_023136815.1 Thermoplasmata archaeon | reverse complement strand
TTATTACTGGTATCTTCGGAGTTGGGATCGCTGCCCTTGTATTTCAATTCCATGCTGTCGAGATAAACATAGAATTCAGAAGGCTCCGCGAATTTATCGGTTGCTCTGATCCATATCTGTTCATATCCATCGACAAGTTCGAATTGGAATTGATATGACACATCTATTTCCTTGTAATACTCCTCGGACCCAGTACCTGTAGATGAGTCAGATAGCGGTACATTTTCGATCCGGTCATCATAAACGATCAGGAGGTTGAGGGCATCAGAGATATCATCAACTCTCGAGTTGTTAACATTGGCCATTCCATAAACAGACCCGGTATAACTACCGGGAATGAGATCATTCATTGGAATATATGTTTCAGAGGATGATTGGAATAATTTCTTATCGACTGTGATGTCTCTGATGTAAGGGAAATAATTGTTGTATTCCTGCCCATCAGTCAACCCGTCGTTATCTGAATCCGTATTATTGGCGTTTGTTCCGATATTGTATTCTTCAATGTCATATAAACCGTCACCATCTGCATCTGCCAGTTCCGAATTTATCTGTCCCGAATTCAGACCATTTGTCATCTCCCAGTAATCCGGTAGTGTGTCGCTGTCCGTATCCATATCCGATGAATCGCCGATGGCAAATATAGTGAAATGGTTCACCAGACACCATACATAGTTGTTGTCGGAGTTCACGCCGCTGTCTGGTATTACAATCCAGGCAGTTCCATTCCAGTAATACATCCTGAGCGTTTCCTCGAATACACCGGCCGGAAGGTCATCTTCCACGTATTGGATCTTTACCGCGGCGGTGAAGTAGACCGAATCAGTCATACTTATGTCATAGCAGCCGCCCACATTCGATGAAAGATCAGGAGGAACAGATGTGCATTCATCGATCGTCACGTTGCTGGCATAGTTCACAAAATCAAGAGCCACAGATGCGCCTGCGTCATCGGACATGTGCTGCGCATCCACCTGGAAGCTTACATCCATATCAATGTCAAACTCTCCGGGATTGTCATCCTGGGTGTCGGGTATCTTATCTCCATCATGGTCAGACATTATCTCGAAATCGAAGCTGCCAAACACCGTGGTGACTGTTGCCATGAGTTTTCTTCCGTCAGGGAGGTTGACATCTTCGTCAATCTCCTGGTTGAAATCCCTGTAATATACGGTTCCAGGCATGCTAGTGTACTTGTTATTGGCAAGGCCTTCATTGTAATCTGCCAGTATCTCCGAATCGGAAAGTGAGACATTGAGCAAGCGAACCTCATCAATATCGCCCTTCCAGTATCTGGCATTATAATCGCTGTACTGTCTTCCGATAAAGGCGAATTCTCCACTGTTTATCATGTGACTGCTGCCTTCCTGGGACTGGCGGACACCATCGATGAAAAGGAGGTTATTGTAAACGCCATTTACACATTTTCTCACGAAAGCGACATGGTGCCAATCAAGATCGGTATATGCCAGATCACTCTCTATTATTTCGGAGCTGCTGCCGCCGCCTCCAACCAGGAACCTGAAGTGATTGTTAGAATGCTTTGCCATGGAATAGCCATTATAGTTCCAGGATGTGTCTATGCTGAATTTTCCGGCGATGCCCATGTATTCATTAAGAACAGAGGGGCGCACCCATGCTTCAAGGGTCAGATTGCCGATAATCTGAAGTTCCTCTCCATTACCGCAGTAAACGAAATCTTTGACACCGTCGAAATACATGGACTGCCCCTCAATAGAGGTCCATACAGGCCCATGAAGTGTGCCGTTATTTCCGTTTCCCGAGGAGTCTGTCACATCATTGTTGAGATGATACCATGCGGTTGTATCGTCACGGCTGACATATGCATGATCAAGGCCGTTTTCGTAATCCGACAGAATCTCGCCATCGCTCAATGCTCTGTCGAGGATGCGGAACTCGTCTATGCTCCCGTTCCACATACGTAGTAAATCCAGATCACTGTACTGTCTGCCGATAAATGCGATGCCTCCGCTGTCATCAAGATCTTCAATGCCTTCCTGGGATTGTTTTACGCCATCCACATAAAGAAGGTTTGTGTATACCCCATCCACCAGTTTTCTAACACCAACCACGTGATGCCAGTCGTCGTCAAGGTATGCATTGTCACTGTATATCATTTCACCAGTGCCGTTGCCTTCTATCTGAAACTGGAACTTGCTGTTATTCTCATCTCCAATAAAATATCGCTTGGAAAGGGCATAACCAGAATAGGTCGGGCAGCAATCAACCCGGTTCAGTGCCAGCTTACCACCGATACCCATGTACCGGTCATTGATTGATGTCTTTAACCAGGCCTCAATTGTCAGCTCGCCTGTCGTTTGAAGTTCCACACTGTTGCCAAGGTCAACATAGTCGTCAATTCCGTCGAAGTACAATGCACTGCCCTCAATGGAATCCAAAACGGGGTTTTGAAGACGGGAGTATGTTCCGATTTTCATTTGAAGGTCATAATTGTTCGTAAAGGGTATGCTGGAAATAAATTCAGATTCACTCCAGGAAACTCCAGAGTCAACACTGGACGAATAAACCAATTCAGGAGCAGAACCGCCTTCGATCCATGAGACATACATGATATCTGTTCTCATGTCCAGAACGAATTGCGGTTTAATGGAATCAGCAGATGAATTGGAAATGAATGCCATCTCGGAGAATTCATCTGTTGTATTTGCATTAGAATCATATAGTATGTTCTGGGGCAGGCTGTTATCTTCAGGAAGCCATCCCACGGATTCCCAGTCAAAGCATTCGCTGACCATGTGTATGCGGCCGTTGAGGTCAATGCCATAATTCCATTTGATAGGTTCGTCATCCCACCAGGACGGGAAGTCCATGTACCACCAGGATGTACACAGGTGCGAGGCCCAATCCCAATTCCAGGGGCGAACCTGATGGAACCACCAGCTGAAGGCATGAACACCATCTGGCCAGTAATAGCTGTCCTCGATGGATACGGAGATGTTGCTATTGGAGGATGCGCCGTCATCATCTGTGACTACAAGTGAAACGTCGTAATTTCCCATCGCCAGGAAAAGGTGAGAAACTTCACTGCCAAGGCTGTAAATGCCATTGCCAAAGTCCCAGAAATATGATACGAGGTCGCCATCAGGATCCGACGCATTTTCCGCCTTGAAAGACACGAAGGAGATATTACAGACATCAAGAGGATTTGCTGCACCATCATATGCACAAATCAAATAATTAATTGAAGTTTCATAACATCCAGAAGCAATAGAATTCATGGCACAGTCATAATTGGACCGTGCGGTCAGGATATTGGAAGAGTCTGAACCATACATGGATTCCATGTAATCAATGAACGTTGTTGTTTTATCACCCATGGCATAGCACAAGGATTCCATTAGATCATATATTTCCTGAGGTGGAGAGGTATATTCATATTCGGCACACTCCAGATAAGCCATGGCATCGGTCATATGGTCGAGCACCTGGTAATATTCAAATTTATAGCAGTCGTCCCAGGCCTCTCCGAGGTGATACAAAACACATTCCAGATAACTTATAATCTGCTGTTCCGAGGTATTGTTGATAAGTGATTGGACCTCAATCTCTGAACTTGTGATCATGTCGGCCAACCAGTGGTCAACTGCGGCCTGTGCAGCAGGCGGGAAATTGACGGCGATTTCTATCGAAGAACTGGAAGCAGCACCATCAGAGAACGTGTCATCGAAATCAATCGCAACAATTATCTCATGATCACCCTCAAGCGAGTCCCAGGTCGCACTCACGGTCTTGCTGGAATGTGCAGGAAGTATGTCAATGACCACTGTCGCGAAGAGGTCCTCTTCGGAGAAGGCATAGAAGTTAACCGGGACATTATAAGCCGCTGCATTACCGTCATTGTAAACTGTAGAACTGACTGTAACCGGGTCGCCGGGTGTTACCATCTTATCTTGAATTAAGGGCGTAGACATGCTAATTATCGGTACGCCGCTGTTTGCATAATATACCTCGGAACTGCCATGTCTGTCATCTACCCAGCACATATGAAATCCACCGGAGTTACCAATCGCAATGCTTGGTTCATATGAATCATTAGAGTCTCCAGACATTTTGGTCCTGGTAATCATCACACTACCAGCATCTTCCAGGCTTCGATAATGTGCAGAAGTTTCATTCTGATCCTTTTCCTGCCATACGAGGTGAACTCCTGCCACATTGGATGATCCTATGGCGAGCTTTGGATTCGTTGAATCCGCATCTGTACTGGTAACCCGGATATCATCGGTCCAGGTGCCGTCACGTTGTTTTTTGTAATATATATCATACTGGCCGTCCCGATTATCGCTCCACACGATGAACAATTCATCACCATTGATTCCAAGATCCATCTGGCCGAGTTCCGGATCTCCATTGTACTGGGTGATCATTGCCGCTTCTGAAATCCAGCCTTCTCCATTGTGGTGCCAGTAATAGATATAGGAACTGGCGTAATCCGCTATGGTGACATGAATTTCAGCCCCGTTTACAATTATGCTTGGAACTCCAGAGATATATTCACTGTCCGGGCCCAAAAACGTGTATTGTTCCTGCAGACCGCCGCCATTGGATTTATAATAAAGTTTAGCCGGGCCAGCAACCGCAGGCGATCCTGATGATATCACGAAATAAATATCTCCATTATTCGTAACATCTATGGCAGGGTTGATCCATCCCGGTGCCCATTCAGCCGGCATTGTCCAGCTAGCTCCACTATTATTACTCAATGTAGAATACATGAGACCAGGATTTGGTTCAGGGAAATATATGCTCTGCTCTTGCCATGCAATTGCAAGGAAATTACCCTCACCTTCAAGTGTAAGATATTTGATAACTTGGAAATTCCTACTTACCACCAGAGAGGGAGCAGTCCAGGTTATGCCAAGATCATCGCTTCTTTTATAATAAATATACGATTTATTTGTCAATACGTCCACCTCAAACCATACTACATGAATTTTCTCGTTTATGTCCACATAAATCTGCGGCATGTTCTGCATGATCGAGTCATCAGTTACCCGGAGGTTTTTGGCCCCCAACCAATTCAATTCAAAGTTGTTGGGTGTTGAGTGGGCATTTGATACATTGGAACGGATAATTATAGTAACCTCCGATTCAGTCTTTGACCTCAAAGTAACCTGGGAAGTTCCAACAGGTAAGAAGAGTGGGAATGCTGGTTCATAAGGTGTGGTATCATCGTTCATTACATCAAAGAGGGAGATACTGCCATTTGTAATGGCGAAGAATGAGATGGTTTCATCGGTGAGAATCTCCAGAGAATGATTATAAAGTCCTGGAATTGTCAAGGAAAGCTCATAATCTTCATGTGTTTCTGCATATTCTGGATTGTCTGCAATATTGAATTTTCCAGGATATGTGTTTCCTTTTAACACACAATCATCATAACCTTCAATATGGTTACCATTAGTGATTTTCTCAATTCGAACGGTCATACCAATAGATGCTTGAAAATAGATAGTTGCATTATTGTCACTTGGTGTTCTTTTAATAATGAATATCGAATTATCTGATTCTATTGAGCCAAAGGATCCGAAGGAGGAGCCATTAACAGGACTGGTATTCTCAAGGTAAATCTTGAGCATTATAGGTTCAGAAATTCCTTGGAATTTCAAGTTCACTGGCCCAGCTTCCAAGATGTCCCAGGTCTCAGTAACTGGGAGTGAATTTACATCCACAATCCAATCCGTTGGATTCACAAATGCAGAAGCAATCGGCAAAAGCATTACTGCAACTGCGAACACTGCAAATACTGTTATGTTCTTATTCTTACGGTTAAGTAAAGATGCTATTTTCATATGAGTTCCCTCTCTCTAAATTGTACAAACTGTCTCCTCCCCATTCCTGAGAAAATAGATTGCAAATGGGGGCATAACAATTTATTATTTAAAGGCTTTTATTTACCTAGGTACAACCACGCCCATGCATCCCAACTTTGACAGTTTGAATCAAAAATAATACGTCAAATATAGAATGAATTAAAAATTCATTCCAACAAAAACCAAGTATGGTTTTCGAGATGGGTGAGACGCAGATTTGACAGTTAATCAAAACATTCATATCAGAAACTTGCATTTAAATGAAAAAATTTCCTACTCCAAATACTGCAAAACATCTCTCAAATCATCCGATTCCACAGTCACATCTGCTGCGGTTATTGTCTCGCCATCAATGGGATTAAAAGCAATTCCGAATTTTGCAACCTCGAACATGGAAATATCTACCCAGCTATTTCCAATTGCGGCACATCGTTCCGGCGCAACATCAAATTCCTTGAGCATCTGGCAGAGGACACTGGCCTTATCTCTTAACTTAACTCGGAGAATTCCTTCACCCAGCAATTTTCCGTTTTTATCGACACAGAAGCCATTTGACATTACCTTGTCCACGCCGCATTCCCTGCCAATATGTTCAGCCAGCAGATCAATTCCACCGCTGATTATGCAGGTCTTGACTCCTTGTTTTTTCAGTGTCTGAATGGTTTCCACAGAACCCTTGTTTATGGTAGCCTTGAGCAAGATTTCCTTGATTTGGCAGATATTAATGTCGGGATTCACGTCATGCCACATTGCAATATCCGAACGCATAAATTCCATGTCATCGATTTCCCCATTGCAGAATGCCTCAAGCGAGTGAGAATTATCCACACCAAAATGAGAATGCACCCATTCCCATGAGCTGCGTTCGGCAACTATCACTCCGTCCAGGTCAAAGGCAACCATGTCATATTTCATATAATGCTGGTATTCAAAAAAGATATTATAACCTTTGGATGAACAAACAGGATTTTATAGTCAAAATCATTGGGTAGGCCAATGATAATCCTTGTTGGCGTGGGTCATGTGTTCGATATTGCAGAACAAGTGCGCCAGATAATCCAGGAACATGTACCAGTGGCTGTTGGTCTGGAACTGGATGGAAACAGATTCAAGTATGTCAAAGCACGTGCTCAGGGGAAGCCAGTACCGGAGCCAAAAGGCATGCTTGCCAAATTCCAGGCAAGAATTGCCGATGACTTTGGGGTTCAGGCAGGGGATGAGATGGTTGCTGGTTTTGTGGCAGCCAATGAAATAAACGCCACACTATATCTAATTGACATGAATATTTTGGAAGTTGTTGTTCGATTTAAAAAACAAATGACCTTAAAGGAGAGAATGAAATGGTGGAGTGCCATAATGGCTCTTCCTTTTGTGCGAAAAAAAACAGTTGAAAAAGAATTGGAAAGATACCAGGAAGAAGGCGAGAGCTTTATTGAAGATGCAGGCAAGTCATTTCCAACCCTTAAAAAAGTGCTTATTGATGATAGAAATATTCACATGGCAAAGAACCTTAGAGAACTGGAAGAAAAACATGAAACGGTATTGGCACTTGTGGGGGACGGCCATATCCCCGGCATGTCAGAACTTCTGAAAGATAGGGAACTCAAGCTTATTCGGCTCAAGGAAGTCAGAGACTGGCAGCCGGAAAAGAAGGATGAAACGTCGGTTTCCTATTCGTTCAATATATGAGATTATGATTTAACGATAGATTTTTATGCCCAGACACTTAATAGGGATTTATATGAAGGTAATTACCCAAGTGGCACTGGACCTTGTGGATGCCCATCGGGCATTACAGATAGCCGCTGAAACAGTGGAAGGTGGAATTGACTGGCTGGAGGCAGGAACCCCGCTGATTAAGGCAGAGGGAATGGATATTATACGCCAGTTGAGAGCCAAATTTCCCCAGTACACGATAGTCGCAGACCTGAAGACAATGGACACCGGTGGACTTGAGGTGGAAATTGCCACAAAATCCGGGGCCAGTGTAATCACAATCATGGGTATTTCTGAAGATTCTACAATAACTGAAGCAGTAAAGTCTGCAAGGCAGTACGGCTCCAAAATCATGATTGACATGATGCAGGTTGAAGATAAGCCAGCAAGGGCAAAGGAAGTTGCTGCGCTTGGTGTTGATTATGTCTGCATTCATGTGAGTATTGATGAGCAAATGGTAGGCGGAAACCCACTGGCAGATGTTAAGGCAGTCTCGGAAGTTGTTGACATTCCTATTGCTGTTGCCGGAGGAATTAACTCGGAATCCGCAGCACCAGCAGTTGAGAATGGTGCTTCAATAATCATCATCGGTGGCGCAATAACCAAAGCTCAAGATATTGCAGGAGCCACAATAGACATTATTCAATCCATCGCGGATATGAAACCAATAGTCAGCCAGCACTTTAAAAAATATGGCCCAGAAGAAATTCGTGAAGCATTTTCAAAGGTATCAAGCTGCAATATTGCAGATGCCATGCATACTCATGGCCCAATGACCGGCATACTTCCAATTATTAATCACGGCCAAAAAATGATTGGCCAGGCAGTTACTGTCAGAACAATGGACGGGGACTGGGCCAAGGCAGTTGAAGCAATTGAGATTGCAAACAAAGGTGATGTTATTGTCTGCGATGTAAATGGCGGAGAAACTGCAATATGGGGAGAACTGGCATCGGAAAGCTGCAAGCAGAAAGGAATAACTGGAATAGTCATTGACGGTGCAATTCGGGATGTTGATTCTATTTTGAACCTGAACTTTCCGGCATTTGCCAGGCACAGGTGCTCTGCAGCCGGAGAACCAAAAGGCTTCGGGGAGATAAATGTTCAAATAAAATGCGGCAATCAGACAGTCTGTCCAGGCGACTGGATTGTAGGTGATGAAAGCGGTGTTGTTGTTGTCCCACAGAAGGATGCCGTGGAGATTGCCAATCGTTCCCTGGATGTAATGGAAAAGGAAGGCCGTATTCGTGAAGAGATACGCAGGGGCAGTACTCTTTCTCAGGTTATTGATGTTAAGAAGTGGGAGAAGCAGTAAAATTTATCCCAATCGACACAGCTAGAAAATTGACATCACGTTTATAGTCACGAACCTATTTTAATTGATACTTATAGGGTTCGTGATCTATATGTTGAATACGTCTTCTTAAGTTCTAAAGGTTAAGTATTCAACTATAATCATCAAACTTTCTTTCACTGATTAACCAACTTGACAAACTAACTCATTGTTCAGCATACCCAGATGGGGTATCCCACGTTTGACATTTCAATCATAAACTTTTTTGTCAAACTTGGGTTAAAAGGGGGTCACTCCAATAATTCTACTATCCTTCCAGGCCGAGGAATCATGTCTCGGATTGCTGGAACATAAGATTACCGTTTAATAACAATGGTCAAAATGTCATCATTCTGCAGCACATGGTCCAATCCAACAGTCTGGCCCGGGAATTTCGAACTTGGACCCCAGACTTTTGCGTACCTGAACTTGTTCTGGAAGTCGCGATGAATACCTGCGCATACGTTCCCAACTGTCGAACCCGCCGTTATAACCATTGGCTCATCCATGTCTGCTGGCTTGCCCTGGGGTTTCATGTAAATATTAATGAATTTCAGTGTACTGTATACAATGTCCTTGAAATCCTGTATTCCAATTTCTGCATCTGCGGATATTGGAATTATCTTCCAGTTGCTGAACCTTTTCTCGAGTTCATTCAAGGAATATTCATCCATTAAATCGATTTTGTTGAGAACCAGAATTGCTGGAATATACATTCTATTGCTGGAAAGAAAATCAATTAACTGATCGGTTGTAACATCTTCGCGGATTACAACATCTGCGCTGATGTATCCATATTCTTTCACTATATCTGTGGCCAGATCCTCGTCAATGTGGGTAAGTTTCACGGTGCTGTGAATTTCTATTCCGCCTCTGTCACGTTTTGAAATGTTAATATCAGGAGGGCGGCCATTCAAGCGTATGGCCGCAGCTTCAAGTTCCTTGGTAAGTGCTTCAAGTTGTGGATTGAATACATCCAGAAAAAGCATGATTAAATCCAGGGAACGAATAACCGATAGAATTTCTTTACCGCGGCCACGGCCAGTTGCAGCACCTCTTACCATTCCAGGCATGTCCAGAACCTGGATTTTCGCACCGTGAAGATTCATTACCCCTGGAATAACATCCAGTGTGGTGAACTCATAGGCTCCTATCTCGCTCTTTGCATCTGTTATCTTGGTTAGCAGAGTGCTCTTACCGACACTGGGAAAGCCAACAAAACCAATCGTTGCATTGCCGGTTTTTCTCACAGCATAGGTTCGGCCAGTGCCTCCGCCAGCCGATGCTCTCTTTTCAGCCTCATCACGCATTCGGGAAATTTTAGCCTTCAACTTTCCCAGATGGTGCATTGTAGCCTTGTTCTTCTTGGTCTTGTCTATTTCGTCTTGAATTTCCTGAATTTGGTCTTCTATTATTCCCATGGCTGGATTCTGCATAAAGGCACAGAATATATAATTTCTTATATGGAGCGTTGCATGTCATATCCCGAATTAATTTTACACTTCAAGCATCCACCCCCCGTAACCCAAGATTCTTTCCTCCGGCAGCTTTCGCCAGAAAGCTTCAGCCGGAGTCTCGGCATTGGCGAAATCCAGGCTCATGTGAGGTTTATCGGTATTGTACCAGTGCATTAACTGGTCAATATCATCATCAAACAGATTTCGTTTCTGTTCCAATGTTCCGAAGAATCGTTCAATCTTACCATTTGTTTGTGGGTGATGAACTC
>JAGLQM010000002.1 GCA_023136815.1 Thermoplasmata archaeon | reverse complement strand
GAACAGTCCGCTGGCTATTAGAAAATCCCTATGTTTACAAGTGATATTATGGTAAAGCAGGCAGTAATTCTTTGTGGAGGCCTGGGCACAAGACTTCGCCCTCTAACCTATGATATACCCAAATCAATGATTCCTTTTGGTGATAAGCCGTTTCTGGAGATGCTGGTTGAATATTTTAAAGCCCAAGGAATCCAGAAGTTCATTTTCTGTACTGGCCATCTTCATGAACAGATAGAAGAACACTTTGGCGATGGAAGCCAATACGGTGTCGAAACGGTTTATTCCGTGGAACTTGAACCCCTGGGAACTGGCGGAGCACTGCTGAATGCCAGACATTTACTTGACCAGGAATTCTTCTTTGCCTTCGGCGATAGTTATCTACCACTGGAACTGAGGCATCTTGCCCGAATTAAGGAGGATAATGATGCCCTGGGCGTGATAACGGCATACATGAACAATGATAATATTGCGCCAAACAATGTTCACATAATGCCAGATGGGCGAATCATGGATTATATCAAGAGAAATCCACCAGCATCAATGAACGGCCTTGAAGCTGGATTTTCGCTTTTCAATAGAGATATACTGGACCATGCGTCTGGCCGTATATTTTCTCTGGAGGAAGCCATCTTTCCAAGGCTCATCAATTCTGGCAGATTGTTTGGTCTGCTTACAAACCAGAGATTCTATGATATAGGAACCCCAGTTGGCCTGGAACTGGCCAGGAAGAATATCCTGAATACGCCTCAATGAGGAATCTCCCATAGATTTGGGAGCCCTCACTGAAACTCACTCACTCTTGTGGTGGTGGAGGTGGAGGCATCTCATCTGGTGATGGATTAATCTCCTCTTCAACCATCTGTTCTTCAAATACTGGTTCCTGTTCCTGGAACTCTTGACCTTCCTGTCCCTGATATTCTTCATTTTTATACTCCGGTTCATCTTTCTTGTTTTTCATTAATAGAAGAACAAGCACCAATGCCACAATTATCACAAGAATTATGATGATAAGCATCCAGGGAAACTCTGATGGGGCATCGTCTGGATTATTTGGGTCATTACCTTCCAGATATTCATCAAGGTTACTAACACCATCCCCATCTGAATCAAGTGCTCCATCATCTACACCAGGGTCAAGGCCATACTCATACTCCCAGATATTAGGCATTCCATCACTGTCAAGATCTGAGTTTGCATCATTTACTTCAGGGTCAAGACCATTATCAATCTCATACTGGTCAGGTATTCCATCGCCGTCGCCATCATAGGTTCCCAGGGCAGCTGTGAAGTTCCATGAATAGGTATTGTACATGCTCATGCCAGTCTCACTAGAGGCAGTGTTTCCAATTGTGACCAGATACAATCCATTGCCCAATGCATCGTTTGGTGTGAAGGTCATTGCTGTGTGTGCTGTATTCCATGAGAAGTTTCCGCTTACTCCATCAGTTCCATTGGATAGTGTAAATGCATTCTCCACCAAGGTTTCGTTCATTGGCATGTCAAAGGTTGCCTGGATAGTTGTGGTTACTGCCACATCTGTTCCATTGGGTGAATGACTGATTATATCTGGATGATCATTTATGGTAACAGCCAGATCATAGTTGTGGGTGTTTTGCTCTCCATAAATATCCTCATCTACAAGAGTTATGGTAACACTCTCCGAGCCTATGCCCTTTGGATAATTGAAGGTTATGACATGATTGTTCACTGTTGCATAGTCCGAGTTTGTGGATATAGTTAGGTTTCCAGTTACTGTCTCTTCATCCTCTGGATGTACAGTATAGACCTCGTCAAGTTCTGCATCACATGTCAAGGTGTCAACGAAGCTGGCGAGCTCAGGAATGTCATTCACTGGCACGATGGTCACATAAGCGATGTGGGTATCTGATAGTCCATAATTATCAGTGACCGTGATAATCACATTCTCATCATATATTCCCTCCGGGTAAAGGAAGGTGATTATGGAGCCATTGACACTTGCATAGGCAGAATTGGTAGAGTAGGTCATATACTCTACAGGGCTGTCAATATCTGTCATATATGGGGTCATGTCCACTAATGTCTCTATATCCTCAGTGCAAGTTATGGTGCC
Organism: Thermoplasmata archaeon; assembly: GCA_023136815.1. GTDB lineage: Archaea > Thermoplasmatota > Thermoplasmata > SG8-5 > SG8-5 > JAGLQM01. The sequence continues at coordinate 14,286 of JAGLQM010000002.1, read as the reverse complement.
AGGTCCAGACAATATTGGGGCATCGTTCACTGCATTGATTGTCACTGGAATGTTCTGGGTAACCTGACCGCCGTCACTATTGGTCAATGTAAGGTAAGCAGTACCTACGCCATTGGCATCGGCTATTGGTGTTATTACCAGGTTCTGGCCGCCGGATATTGTGGCTGTGAAAAGGTTAGTGTTCGAACTGGAAGCAGACCAGGTGAGGTTGTCGGATTCGCAGAATTTAAGATTGACACAGTAAATATTACCACTTGTAGATCCAGTCAAAGCTCCAGGGGTAGATGTATATAACCATCCATTTCCAGCTACTGTATTCTGCCTTCTCATATATGAATCTAAACCAAACATAGTTCCATTCCATTCAACCTGAACCAGTAGATTGCGTACCCCATCATAGGTAAAGGTATCATCAATATCAAATTCTACCCATCCAGTTTCATCGAATGATACATTATCTGAGAAATATACATCAGTCAAAGAACCAAGATAGTTATCGCCAAATGTGGTAGAAAGTGAGTCATCATCTGTATGAGCCACACTTATGGTTAGATTTGGATAAGAACTAACTCCCGCTACACTATGGAATAAGCCAATACTATCAACAATACCACTTTCATTTCCCAGTTCTGTTGCATTGTAGAGTATCTGCATTTTTCCATAGGTTAGAGCATTATTAAAAAGCATACCATTGTTTGCTACACCATCTTCGATTACTGCATTGTTCACAACATCTACACCAAATCGTATTATCGGTATGGAATTGTCAACTCCTCCTGTGACCCCTCCAGCCATATCAAATACTCTTCTGTCAGTGATGGTTTCAGCAGCCATAGAAATGGAATCCCCACTGTCACCGTTCCAGACTATGTCAATTAACAGATTATATTCTGAGTCGTAGGTGAAGTCATCATTGAGATTTAGCCGGAACCATCTATCATCATTTGATGAGTTCACAAAGAGATTCTGGGTCGGGAAAACCTCCAGTAATGTTCCCTGATAATTGTTATTATAGGTGTCTGTCAGGATATCCAAAGTAGTGTGGGCAAATTTGACCTGGAAGTTATTGAAAAGGCCAGTATCTGTTGGAGTGGTTCTGTTGAATTCAAGGCTACTTATTATTCCCTCTGCACCTACCTGTTCAGGGGTGTAAATATATTGTACATGCATCTGGTTAGCAGTCGCTCCCCAGAAAGGAATTGAGTTCCCTGAAGTTCGAATACCTGAAATATGTTCCACTGTTCCGCCTGCTTTTCCTACCAGACTAATTGTTCTGGCCGGGTCATCTTCTTGGAAGGATTGGGCCGGAACTGGCGGCTCTATCTCTGCCGAGTAGGTCAGGGTGAGCTTTGGCCTTATAATTGGATTAGCCTCGTCACTGGAGGCGAAATAAATCAAATCGTTAGCGCCAAGTACATTGTTACCTCTCAGAATGAAACCATTATTAACTGTTGCACCAGTGTTCCAATCATTGACAATTGATGTGACATCGAAATCCATCCAAATATCCATCTGAGTTCCCCACATGTAAGCGATAGGTGTAGCTGCGTAATCTCCACCAGGTGTGGTCCATGGAGCGGTGGTTGTACGATGTGTCCAGTTAGCTGCCATGTCATTTGATGTAGTGCCTTCTTCCCATGTGCTATTTAAAGATTGTACGGAGCAGTTGAACATTGCGCCATTGGTATTGGTTACGTACAAAGAGAGAGTTGCACTTTGAACTGTTTTTGGATTGCTAGAGATAGGGAATTGTATCAAAGAATGAATATTTGCGAGAGTCGACCATGAACCTGCGAATATGCTACTTGATTCCCCAAAATTGTTATCGGTATTTCCTGCGCTCCCCCAAATATATGTATCCTTTCCCTCTGTAGCATTCGGCTGAAGCACAATAGTGTCTAGCTGCTCCACAATTACTGATGCAGAAGGCTCCGGGACATAATTGTCGCCTGAGAAAATTACTGCTCCTGTGGGTACAGTCAGCATAACGGTCAGCATGCAAGCCCAGATCATAATTTTGTGGCTGTTATCTATCATATTTATTCCCCTATTATGTTAGATTTTTGTATATAGGAACTAATAGGTAGGTATATAAATAAGTACCCCTCAATAAAACAAACAGCCCAAAATTAATAAATAGAGGCCGCCTTTTTGTACTATTGACCAGCAAGAGGTTTTATGCCATCACAATAACTGAAGCTGGCAGGAAGGGAAAGAAATGACACTGATTAGTCGCTCACCTGTGAGAATAAGCTTTGGCGGAGGTGGAACAGACCTTGCTTCATATTACGAGAAATATGGAGGGGTTGTTGTAAGCGCAGCTATTAACAAATATTTCTACACCATTCTTGAGATGAGACTGGATGACCGTATCCAGCTTATTTCATCGGATTTGCAGGTTCATCACACAGTTAGAGACTTCTATGACCTCAAGCTTGGCAAGGGACTTGATATTCCGGTTGCAGTTCTCAAGCACTTCAATGTTCAGCGCGGCCTTAATCTATTCATGGCAAGTGAGATTCCTCCGGGTACGGGATTAGGTTCATCTGGTGCGGTAACAGTCAATATTATCAATATCATCAATGAGCTTGAACGGCTGAAGCTGACAAAGCAGGAAATGGCAGAACTAGCCTATGATATCGGCTACAATGAACTTAAGATGCCCATAGGCAAGCAGGACGAGTATGCTGCTGCATTTGGCGGCGTGAACTTCATGCAGTTCAACAGGGACGGCACCGTGGAAGTTGAACCTCTCAACATTGCCAGGGAAGTTCGGGTACGAATGGAGGATGACATCATGCTCTTCTTCACTGGCCGAACCAGAGAATCATCAAAAATTCTCAAGAGCCAGGACAGTTCTACCAAGGATGACAAGGGTAATGTTGTGGATTCCCTTCACAAAATCAAGAAAATCGCTTTTGAGGTCAAAAAGGCCCTGGAATCCGGGGATCTGACTGAATTTGGTAGACTCCTGGACATCTCATGGCAGAACAAGAAAAATCTGGCGAAAGGTATTTCCAATCCCAAGATTGATAAATTCTACGAACTGGCCAAAAAGAATGGTGCATTAGGCGGCAAATTGACTGGTGCAGGTGGTGGCGGTTATTTTATGCTCTATTGCGAAAAAACGCATCAGAAGAATGTGACCCGGGCTCTGACCAAAGAGGGGCTAAGCCCACTGGACTTCCATTTCGATAAAAGGGGCACGACAATCATCAATGGAGACTGATAATATGGATGAGTTCCGTGAGAAATTTATAAACGACTACTTGAATGATGTTATCCGAACACTTGAGGAAATCAAAGCAAACAATGCTGATTTTTTTGATAAGTTGGCTACCATATTTGTGGATGCTCGTAGGGACAACAGAAAGATATTCTTCTGCGGGAACGGTGGAAGTGCATCCACAGCATCCCATTTCACAAGCGATCTGGCCAAGGGTACTATTGTTGAAGGTGTGCCGAGATTTAAGGTTCTTTCTCTAGCGGACAATATTCCGCAGATGTTAGCATGGGGAAATGATTCATGTTATGAGGATATTTTTGTAGAGCAGCTGAAGAACCTCATGGAGCCAGGGGATGTTGTTGTTGGAATATCTGGCAGCGGCAATTCCGAGAACGTGCTCAGGGCAATAAGCTATGCCAATGAGAATGATGGCACAACCGTTGGAATAACCGGCTTCGACGGCGGCAAGATCAAGGACATGGTCCATTTGTGCCTGATTGCCCCGGTCCACAATATGCAAAAGACCGAGGACATTCACATGCTGGTTGATCATCTAACAACTCTCATGCTCAAGGAAGAGGAGTTGGCCAAGCGTGGGTAAGCTCTATTCTTTACTTATAGGGGAAATAAAACAATCCAAAAAACAAATGAGGTTGCTTTGTGGATAAAGCCGTCTTTCTGGACAGGGATGGCGTGATTAACCGCCTGGAGCTTGGAAAATACGTTCTTTCATGGCCAGAATTTGAGTTCCTGAAAGGTGCAATAGAGGCCATAGCGGAAATATCTGGTGCTGGCTACAAAATTATCATTATTACCAATCAGTCGCCAATCAGCCGCGGTCTTCTGACCGAAGAAGGACTGGCAGTCATCCACAACAACATGCTTTTCGAGATAGAACAGGGCGGCGGCATAATTGAAGAAGTGTTTCACTGTCCCCATGCTCCGGAGGATAAGTGCAAGTGCAGAAAACCGGAGACTGGCCTGTTTAACAGGGTCAATGAGAAATATGATATTGACTATGCAAATTCCTGGTTTGTGGGGGACTTCGAGAGCGACCGCCAGGTGGCAGAACTGGTTGGGTTGAAATTCATATTGGCCAAAGGTAATGGGGGCCTAAAAGAAGCTGCAAAACAGATAATTACTGATTGTTAATCATCCACCCAGTATTTTTGCCAGCTCAATTCTTGTCTGGCACTTGCAGAAATATGTGCCACCGAAGGGCATTGAGAACGTACATTGTTCTGGATCATCTTCAAGGCATTCAAGTAAATTTTCAAGATCGGTTGCCCTGGCCTTGCATATTTCATCTGGCTTAACTTGATAGCACTTGCAGCTATGGGAGCAGGCAGCGTTTTCTAAAATCTGTTTAATATTATTTAATTTTTCTTCATCCATGACATCACTACTATTTCAATAGCAAGAATTATGCATAAAAGGATATTCCCGAAATTAGTAAACTACCAGGCCTTAAATATGGATGAATAAAATTCATATTAATGCAAACCAGGTGTGGTTTGCGAAAGTCTGGCGTTCAGCTATGTGCGGCAGTAAATGCAATAATCAATATATATCCTGTAAGCCATTACAATGTATGGTCAGGGTATGGCTAGTGAGGATTTGGTTTGAGATGGTGATTGTATAATTAGTCCATTGATAATTTTGGTTATTGTAGCCCTTCTGGCCTTCATAGCTCCTCTGGTATGCGAGCGTATAGGCATTCCCATAGTGGTGGGAGAGATCATCTTCGGACTGACTGTTGGAATAGGAGTAACTTTGTATAGTTGGTTTATGGGCGATGGGCCGGTGGTATTCGGCGAATCACTCCATTTCCTCTCACTTATCGGCCTAATATTCCTGATGTTCCTGGCAGGTCTAGAAATAGACTTGAACATCATATTCTCCCAGGGTCCAAGGACCCTGCTCAAAGCAGCAATGTTATTTGAGATAACTCTTATTCTCTCCTATCTTGCCATCTGCTTGCTTGCGGGATTCTTTGTAGAACTAGCCGGCATCGATGTATTCTTCCTGGCCCTGGTACTCAGCACAACTTCTGTGGGCGTGGTTGTTCCGACCCTTCGGGAGCGTAGATCGTCAAAGACTGATGAAGGCCAGAGTATTCTGCTGGCAGCCATTTTTGCAGACTTCGCAACAATGACCCTGCTCATGCTTTACACAATCGGGTTCAGCTTCGAGAGTGATACTGCCAATGTAACGATACTACCAGTTCTTTTTCTGGCATTCTTGCTCGCCCTATTCCTGGCGATTTATCTTGTTGGCCGGGCTGCAATCTGGCGATTTCCCAATATGTTAGCTCGCTTCTTCCGAATGGACGATCCAACCGAGATAGGAGTTCGTTCTTCAATTGCCATATTGTTCATATTTGTGGCAATATCTGGCATGCTGGCCGATGAAGCTTCAAAATCCATTGCCATACTGGGAGCCTTCCTGGCCGGTGTTGTTCTTACTCTGATATTCCAGAAACGCGAGTTGCTTGAGAAGCAATTATCTGGCCTTGGATTCGGTTTTTTCATTCCATTCTTTTTCATTTATTTGGGGCTGACATTCGATTTCGGGAGTATACTTGAAACCCAGTCATTGCTCATGCTCATTCCTGTGCTGTTAATTGTCGCCTATATGGTCAAAATATTGCCAAGCATGATCTATATCCCTCAATACGGCTCCAGAAAGGCCCTTAGAATAGGTATTCTGCTTTCAGCCAGACTCAGCCTGATAATCGCAGCCGCAGAGGTAGGATCGGAAATGGGACTTATTAACCAGGCTCTGAAAAGTACAATAATTTTGGTTGGTGTGCTTACCAGCATTATCTCACCGATTCTGTTCCGCAAGAGTTTTCCAGGGGTTGATGGCCAATGAACAATATTATAATCGTGGGAGCCAGCACAGTGGGTATTGAACTCATGGACCGGCTGGACAACACAATCCTGGTGGAGGCGGACCCGGCAAAATGCACAATCATAAGAAGACAACACCCAGACTGGCAAGTTATTGGAGGTGACAGCAAACAGCCAGATGTTCTGATGAAGGCTGGTATCGAGACTGCCGATGTTTTGATACTTGTCACCAACAAGGATTATGTTAATTGGAAGACTGCACTGGTTGTCAGAGAATTTTCTGTTTCCAAGATTGTAGCCCGAATAAATGATGAGAGCTACCGCCAGAACCTGAAGGAAGCTGGTGTTACTCACCTGTTCTCACCGGTCAATGAGACCATTGATGCAATTCACGAAGAGGTATTCCCAACAATAGAAACCATCACCGATATTATCATAACAAAGGATTCTCCGGTACTGGGAGCCCGTATAAAGTCTATCACTCTGCCGCCAAACTGCATAATCGCGGCTGTGAGAAAGGGCCAGAATCTGCAAAAACCTGATCCTTCATTGATTCTGAAGGAGGGAGATATTCTTTCCATGGTATCATTGGGTGAAATCGATGTAGAGATATTCGAGACGCTGGCTGGTAGTTCAAGCCAGCACATTCCCAGGACCAAGGTAGTTTACCTGCTGCAATCTGCAGACGATATTAAGGGGCTGAAAGAGGTAGCTTTCCTCTGCACCAGGTTCAAGGTGGGATGCCAGCTGGTATATAGCCATGAAGCCAGTAACCTGCTGAACAAGGCCCGAACAGTTCTTGAAAAAGCAGGAGTCCAGGGCGAGTACAAGCCAATAATTGGTAACTTGCTGGAAGAATTCATGGAGCATGTGAAAACCTTTGGCAAGGATGATGGAGTTCTTGTTGCGGTTCATCAGGCCAGACAAGGTATTTTCGGCCATTCGCTACCAATAAAGTTCATTAAACATCTCATATCAGACACAGACGTTTCAATTTTGATAGCCATGGGACGAAAATATGAACGAGTTCTTCATCTTCTTGACAGCACCATGATAGGAGAACAATGTACCAGATGTGCGGTTAGCCTGGCCCTCGACACTTCTGCAAAGCTCTATGCCATGTGCCCACACAGTTCAGACAGCATGGAACATGATATTGTCAGGGGCCACACCAGACGTATGGCCAGGATTTATGGAATTGAGGTGGTGGAAGACATTGTGAGAGGTGATCCCACAATAGAGTTCGTTCAGAAGGTCAAGGCAAAATCCAATCAACTTGTAGTTATCAACTGGAACAGCCCATTTATTCGCAGAGATATGCTAATGAGGATCATAAATGATGCTGACGCATCAGTATTGATTGTGGGGAAATCCCAAATGTGACACTTGAACCGTAATAATCATGTCAAAAATAGAATAGAGGAAAGGTTTTAATCCTGCAAGAGAATTGGGGATTGATAATTATGAGCTCAGATTTGGAAGAGGATGATGAGATATTCTATGGGGGCGGAAAGGCCGTCAACGAGAAGAAGAAAGAGGAGAAACCATCAGATAATAATGCATCATATTCTCATGATTATTTGGAGCCAGCGGAGGAATTACCCACCCAATCAGATCTCGAAGAACCTGCCCAGATCCAGGAGCCAAAGCAGGAGAAAGACATTGAAGCTGAAATTGCCCATACCAGACAGGACAAGATGCGAGCAGCTGAATATCATGATGTCACTATTCTCAGGCAGAGGGCTGCCAAACACAGTGCGGAGGAAGCAAAACTTTTCAAAAAGTACCGGGCAGAGGAAGCTGCCATGGTGAAGTACCAGGAGAATTCCAACAAGGCCAGGCGCAGGGCCGAAAAGTACATCGAGAAAAGCAAGGATACAATGGCCAAGGCCGATGACAAACAGGCAGATTTGGAATATCTTGATGGCGGAAAAGCAGAACGCACCAGGGTGAAGGTTGCGAAACTCAAATCAAAGGCAGCAAAAATGAAGAGCAAATCCAGCAGCTGGATGTCCAATTCAGCCAAGAACACTCAGAAGGCAGCTGCAAAACGCCAGAAGGCAAAAGCATTGCTGGAACAAAGCAAGAATCATGAGGCCGAAGCCCTGAATTACAACAAACGTGCAGATAATCTGCAGAAGATACAGGGTAAGTAGAGCCAGCAATTTTCTGCATTCGCAAGTTTGATATACATCTGCAATATTAAGGAAATGAATTCGACAATATAAATGAAATGAACTAATGGAGGAGAAAAAATGACTGGACAATATTATCAACAACCACCACCCGGGCAACCGCCCTATGGAATGGTATCACCAGAGGTGGATTCCATCAAGAGCCTGGTTAGGATTGCTGGCATCTTTGGAATAATCATGGCTATGTTGGGAATCATCATAATGATCTGGCTTCTGATTGTATTTTGGCCCCTCACGGTTATTGGACTTATCCCTATGATTTTGGGAATTGTATTCTACATGAACTGCAATAAGATAAATGAAATGATGGATCAACATCAATATGAACAGGCAAAATCAAAGACACTTATCTGGATGATTGTAGGCATTATATTTGTCAATTTCATTCCAGGAATAATTCTTTTGATAGCCTACACGAAATTTGACAATCTGATAAACGCAACAAGAGGAGCTGGTTATGTGCCTTCTCCACCACAATATGGAGCAACACCGCCACCACAGCTGAGAATGTGCACAGGATGTGGACAACAAATAGCACAGAGTTACAACAACTGCCCTCACTGTGGAAAAGCAGCAGTAGCTACAGCACAGCAGCAGCAATCTGGCACAAGAGTGTGCCTGGGTTGCGGTCAGCACATTCAGGCCAGCTACAATGCCTGTCCTCACTGTGGAAAACAGGCAGGACAGTAGTGAATTGATTATTCGGAGTGGCTGATATGGGCCGGTTGAAGGACTATTTTGATAATAATCCTTTTCTGCTGGCCCATCATCCTTCATGTGATATTTTTTCCAATCATATCCTGAATATTCGAGGCAGAAGGCTCTGCCTGGGCTGTTTTATCATATATCCCTCGGCAGTAATAGCTCTAGTCTTGCTATTTCTTCTATCGGATTATCATACATATGACTATCTTATAGCCTTCTATATGGCACTGGCCATGTTCGGAATCAACTCAATCAGGAAAATTATCTACAGGGACAATCTGCCAAAAAGAATGCAGGTTGTGTTCAGGGTTGTTCTTGGAATCTCGCTGGCATCTATTATGTACTCCATATGGCTGGCCCCCCGGCCAGAGCAGTATATGGTAATCGGTCTGTTCCTGGCAGTTGCCATTGGCTACAACCTGTTCAATAGCAAAAAAATGCTCAAAACATGTAAAGAATGCTGCCATTATCCACAGTTCCCAAAATGTGAAGGCCTGAACAATATAAAATAAACGATGATAGTTATTAATAACATCAGTGTAATCTTTTGTGAAATTCAAAACAGATAAGAACATAGGAAAAATCAGGAGACGTGGATATATGGCAAAAGAATTTACAGGTAGTTGGGTAGTTTTTATTATCCTGCTTATATTGTGCTGGCCAGCCGCTCTAATTTACTTCTTCGTGAAGTATGAGGAGAGGGCCCCACAGTATTATCAGCAACCACCACCGCCACCGGGAGCCGCACCACCGCCACCACCCCAGCAGCAGAGGACATGTATGGGATGCGGACAGCAGATTCCAGTGAGCTTCAACAACTGCCCACACTGTGGAAAGAACGTCCAGTAAATTGAATCCAAGACATAAAACAATCTTAAATATAACAGATATGTCTTTGATATAATGGATTGCGAAGGGATTCGTTAAGAATCATTGCTCGCAACTATAATTACTGGAATATAATGCGGAACGATCCGCACCCCTTACTTTTTCAATTTTCATTTTTTTAATAATTTAGAAATATTAATATATCTTGTACTTCTTACCCATATTTACATGAATCCTAACTTTGACATTTGATATATGAAAAGTCAGATGAGGCATAACCTCATCTTAACACAAGCCAGTTTCCTGTCTTGTGAGTTAGGTGAGCGCATATTTGCGTTGAATGAAGTCCAATAAGGTAGAAATAGGAGAGATAATAATGACTGAAGAAACATATCAACCACCCCAGCAACAATATCAGCAACCGCAGTATCAACAGCCACAATATCAACAGACAAAGCCAAATATTACAGACCATTTTGTGGAAAAGGGCAAGTTGAGCTTGTTCCTTGTGCTGGGAGCATTATTCCTGTTCATAGGAGTTATGTTCCTGAATCTGTGTTACTCCGGATTGTTGAGCGGCGATATCAGAGTTCTGGTTTTCCTTGGAACTCTTATCACGGATCTTGGATTTATTGTAATCCTGACTCTGTTGATTCTAGGAGGAATAACCAGAGAAGACCTCTCAGATAACACACGCGGCACAATGTTGAGAGCGGCTGGATTTGGATTGGGACTTTACATTATTTCTTGGGCTGTCAGAATAAATTTTGGCAGTCTATGAAAAAATAGAAGATTCCGATAATGCAGTGTAAATAGCTTATATCTGCACATTTTCTAATTTTTTTAATTTTTTGCAAACGTTAGTTTCCATAACCCTTTTTTTATTGAACAAGCGATGCGAGCCTCGTCTGATACGAGATTTCATAATCAGCTTCTGTCGGGGAAATGAAGGAGTTGGGTGTGTCGGCAGAGGAGAGGAAAGTTTAGATTTCGGGGAGCATTGGTAGGAGATTGGAGTGAGAGGGTTTAAGGGCGGAGTGATTCCGGCGGAGGAGGAAGGATTATTGGATTCTGGCATGTCATACAATACGCATGCTCGAATGCGCAATGTCTGTGGAATGTGGTCTTGCACTCCGGGCACACATAAAGGTCCTGGCCAATAATTTCTGCACAAATATGGCATCGGGTCTTTGTTGATGATTTGTCTCCTGCAATTCCCAGGGCCATTATTACAGTCATGAAACAGAATATGAGTATCATACCCATCCATACATTCGGTTCCTGCCATAGTGGCACTCCCAGATCAATTCCAGTCACATCAATTGCATGCAGGGTATCAGATTCCTCGAAGGTCGTATTCCAGCTGCCGTTATACCTATTTATTGGTGACTGGCCCACTGCAAATCCACCCATGTAGAATGTCCCCAGGGGGTCAGCAATCATCCAGTAACCGGTTTCATCAACCATGGCATGGGTTTCCATAATAGTTCCATAATAGCTGTTGATGTCATCACTGGCAGCTTCAAATTCTATAGATGAATTGCCGACATAAACCGTTGCAAAGGCATGGTCATTGGTTAGATATATCCGGGAAGTGCCGCCGACCTCATTCACCATTGCGGCAATTAGCATAGCATAATCTTCGCAATCACCTTCCAGGCTGTTCAGAAGTTCATCAGGAGAATACCATTTATCTCCACCAGGATCCTCTGTATAAACACAATTGTCATCCAGATAATTAAATATAGCACATACCTTGCCTATATTGTATTCTGTTCCGAAATCAGCAGTGGCGTTTTCTGCAGCACTGGCCACATTCTCCGAATTGAAATCTACAAGTTGGTTCACCCTCTCGTAGTATATGCGATAATTATACTCCATATCATAATCATGAACCTCGGTAAGCTCCAAAACTTCGATTGTGTGTTCAGAGAACTCGAGCCATTCATCACCGCCAACAATGGAATGATACCAACCGCTGTTTCGGTGGATAAGAACCCTCATGCTCAACTGATATTTGTGATTACCAGGCATTGATGGTCCGGAAATGCCCAGTGCCTCAATATCATAGGACTGGTTTGAATCAATGTACTGATGAACCAGAATATTAGATTTAGCACCGGAGGAGGTCCATTCAAATACCACTTCTTCAAGGAAAATATCCAGAGAGTCATTGTTTTGAACCTGAATACGAATGCTGCTCCCATAGTCCACATAGATATTGCCTATTGATATGAACACGGAGATATTTGGCGAGCGCATGAAATCCCCTGCTATTGTGGGCAGAGGTTCAAGGTCTGGTGAAATATACTGACCAGGGCTGTGTAACTCATCTGGAGTAAAAGCTTCTGGTTGTGGATAATTGAGTGCGGAATATACGCCCATAATTGCGGAAAGCATCAAAAGCAGGCCAAAAAGGACTGCCAGTAACTTGCGGCTCATAATTAGTAAAAGGAAGACCCCTTCATAATTCTTTTTATTTCAGACAGGCAGATTTCGACCTTCGACACAAATTATCTTCTTGAGAACTTACCGCTCTTTGCCTTGCTAAGAACGTGATATGCCTCGTCTGGCGTAAAATTATCATGAACAATGGAATTCACTGCCTGGATCATTGCCGTAGGGTCATTGGCCTGGAAGATGTTTCGGCCCATGTCCACACCAGCGGCACCTGCCTGGATTGCATTGTAGGCTGTTCTCAGTGCAGTTATTTCGTCAGTTTTCTTGCCGCCAGCAATAACCACTGGCACCGGGCAGGAATCCACAACTTTTTCGAATCCTTCGACGTAATATGTCTTGACAATATGAGCTCCGATTTCCGCGGCAATTCTTGAAGCAAGTCCCATGTATCGAGCGTCCCTCACCATGTCCTTCCCAACTGCCGTTACAGCAATAACTGGAATTCCAAGTGATTCTGCCTCATCAATTATCTGACTGAAAGCTAATAGGGTATCACGCTCAAACTTTGCGCCAACCATGATTGAGAATGCAACACCCGAAACATTCAGGCGCACAGCATCTTCCATGGACGCTATGATTCCCTCATGAAGTAAATTATCATTAAGAATACTGGTACCGCCAGATACTCGCAGCACGATAGGAACGTCAACCTCAGGAGCAATATAATTTCGCAATGCTCCCCTGGTAAGCATTAGGGTGTCCGCATATGGCAAAAGAGGATTTACAGTGTCTGCAATATTTTCCAGGCCAGATGTCGGCCCCATGAAATAGCCGTGGTCAACAGCCAGCATCACGGTTCGGTTATCTTTCGGTTTTATTATCTTTGACAAGCGATTCTTCATGCCCCAATCCATATTATCACGAGAAATGGAATACAACGTGAATATATGAAACTTTCATAGATCCTAAAATCAAACACCAAAGTTCATATATCGTCTGGTCAATCAGCAGCCATGGGTTCACTGAAAAACAAATTGCAGGCTGGCGGAGGCCGTCCTGCCCTTGTGGTTATCAGTATTCTCACGGCAATTTTCAATACTGGAGCATTATTGCTCATAGCCAGGGAGATGGGAGCCGAGCTATTGGGCAGCCTGGCATTCCTTCTATCTTTTGTGGGACTGGTCTTTTTCGTGGGTGACATGGGAAATGGACTGGCCTTCGAAAAACTTCTGGCTGACGGATACAAGTTCGGGGATGTTTACAGGGTATTCATAGGCGTGAAAATCAAATTAACTATTCAAATGGCTATTGCTTCCGGGCTGTTAATTGCTGTGTATGTTTTCCTGCTGGCTCCTGACAGCCATACTGCTCTTCATCCAGTCTCACTGTTCATCATTCTGGGATACTTTATAACAGCCAATCTGGCACAAATATGGGTTGTGGGACTCACTGCCAAAAAAAGGCCAATGCTTGCAAAATCCTATGATTTCATAGAGGGAATGATAAAGTTCTTAATGGTGGCTGGAATAATCTTCCTGGCCATACCCAAGGGAGACCAGGATGCTATATTCATGCTTACCTTCATCTACCTGATTGCCGGAACCATGGGTATGATGATAATCCGCAATAATGCCAGACACTTCAAGAAAGGCGAAAATGATGATGAAATAATTGTAGAATTTCATGATACATCGGTCAAATTTCTCCCTTTCATTGCATTTATCTCGTTAATACTGGTGCTGGATAAGGTCATGCTTTGGTATTTCACAGATCCTGCATTTGCAAATCCAGATGATGCTTTCCAGACACTTGGTATTTATTTTGGAGCCCAGAGAATAACCATATTCATTGCTGCCTCTGCCGTGTCCATCCAGGCACTTGTAGGCGGCGCACTTGGAAAATATATTGATAGTGATGATACTCCATCAATAGCCGCAACACTGAGGATGACAGAACGATACGTTTCCCTGGTGGTTCTACCGGTTGCTGCATTCTATATACTGTTTGCCGGGGAGCTGCTCAATTCTATTCTGGGCCAGGAATTTGCAGGTGCTGGCATAACGGTTTCCCTGTTGGCCGT
>JAGLQM010000199.1 GCA_023136815.1 Thermoplasmata archaeon | reverse complement strand
GTTTCAAGTACATATTCAAGCGCAAGCCTCTTTTGGGTCTTCAACTCACCTATCTCACATCAAATTTCTTCGGGAACATGAGCATGATTCTTCTTGCTCCAATGATATTGGCTGTAACTGTCAGTAATGAATTGACCCTGGCAACAATCATGGCAGGTTTGGGCGCAGGAAGTCTTACTGGGGGCATAATCCTTGCACTCTGGGGCGGTTCAAAATCCAAAAAAATCCTTGTGATAATGTTCGGCATAGTTTTCGAGGGAGTATGTCAGATATTCTTCGGCCTGGGCACCAGTGTCATAATGTGGACCACTGTTGCATTCATTCTTGCAATGTCCGGCCCCTTTGTGTTCGGCTCCAGCCAGGCGATCTGGCAGAGAAAAGTGCCTGCCAATCGTCAGGGACGGGTATTCGCTGCCAGAGGAGTCATAGCAATGTCCGCCGGTGCAATTGGCATGGTCCTGGCCGGTCCACTAGCAGATTTAGTATTCGAGCCGGGAATGATGGAAGGCGGCAAGCTAGCCCTAACATTTGGCTGGCTTCTGGGCACTGGCCCTGGAACAGGGATAAAGCTCATTATGATTCTCTGTGGTATAGGTTCTGCAATGACCGCCCTTGTGGCACTTAGCATCCCCAGGATAAGGAATGTTGAAACACTGGTGCTGGATGCCGACGACCCCAAGGCAATAATGGAAGTATTCAAAGACGACCTCATTAGGGCCTATAAAGCCCGGAAAATTTCAAAGGATGAATTAGAATCACTTTACAAGAAAAAGAAGAAAAGCGTGTATGAAGGAGCAATGAAGAATGAGCAAAAAGAAGAATCAAGTTGATGATACCGAGAAACCCAAAAGCATGCGCACATTTTCATTAATTTGGGTAGGCCAGCTTGTTTCGGTACTTGGTTCAGCAATGACCCAGTTTGCATTGATGATATGGGTGTGGGATGAAACAGGCCAAGCAACAGCAGTGGCCCTCATGGGTTTCTTTACCTTTGCTCCGCTTATGCTGATGCTACCTATTGCTGGTGCTCTTGTTGACCGATGGAACAAGAAACTGGCAATGATGATGGGCGACCTTGCTGCAGGTCTTGGAACAGTAGCTATTTTACTGCTTTACAATGCAGGTTCACTTCAGATATGGCATCTTTATGT
>JAGLQM010000198.1 GCA_023136815.1 Thermoplasmata archaeon | reverse complement strand
TAATGATTACCACCACCAATGCAGAACATGGTGAAACAGTTGAAAAGAAGATTAAAGAAATTATCCGTGAAATTGAAATTGGCGAAGTCTTTGAAGAAGCTGTAGTCGTAAAAATCATGCCATTCGGTGCCTTTGTAAATCTTACACCTGGCAAGGACGGAATGCTTCATGTCTCCGAGATAGAATGGGGCCGTGTTGAGAACGTAACTGACCGTGTCAATGAAGGCGATAAACTAAAAGTCAAGGTCATCAAAATGGAACGCGGTAAAATAGATGTTTCAATGAAGGCACTTTTGCCAAAGCCAGAGGGATATGTTGAACCACCAAAAAGGCCCAGAAGGGATGACCGAAGAGGCGGCGACCGAAGAAGCAATGACAGGCGTGGCGGCAGCCATGACAGGTATGATCGCAGAGACAATGACCGCAGGGACAGGAAACCCCGTGATGACAGCCACAAGGAAGATAGTCAGAACCGAGATGGCTATGACAGCCAGCGAAAGAACGAAATGATGGCGCAGATGGAAAAACGCAAAGAAGAGAAAAAGAAAGAAGAAGTGCCTGGCGAAAAATCCCCTGAAGTTGTAGAATCGTGAGATTCTAAAACCCAAGTTTGGCAAATTGTCAAACTTGGGAATTACTATTTTTTATTGTGAGTTTATCCCAACTTTGATTTATGCACAAAATGTCAAATTTGGGTTAGATTGCTGAATTTATCTGCGCATTCACCAATTGCTGAGAAAACACTGCGAGCAGTACGGCATTACATTTAGCTTGAAAATGCTCTCATGCCGTGGTCGAACGCTCTGCGTTCAACAATCACCATTCTGGACTGTCCAAAATACTAAAGCCGCCGCACAAGAGTCATAAACGCCATAATCTCTTTGCTTAAAGGTTGCTGGTTACGAGATTACGGGCCTTCTGATATTCTACTGGTAGATTGTTTGCAGCCATATCAGGTTGGATTCTTCATATGCTTTGATTTAGTTGTCAAATCCAACGATTGTTTGCAGATTGCTGCGAGCAGTACGGCATTAGATTTAGCAATAAAATATTCTCATGCCGTGGTCGAACGCTCTGCGTTCAACTATCTTTATCTGGGCTGTCCAAACCACTAGAGCCGTCGCACCAGCGTCATAAATGAGATGGCTAATATCATCAGTGC
>JAGLQM010000197.1 GCA_023136815.1 Thermoplasmata archaeon | reverse complement strand
GGTGATGTTACCGGTGATGATGATTATCAACGATTCAAGGTCCACGGGATGCAGGTTGTGAATGTGAATACGGGAAAAGAATGCCATCTGGACGCACATATGGTGGACCATGCAATTTCACATCTTGATTTAGAAAATATTGATGTATTATTCATTGAAAATGTTGGAAATCTAGTATGTCCAGCTGACTTTCCATTGGGCAGCGACATGAAGGTTACTATAGTTTCCGTCACAGAGGGAGACGATATGGTAAGGAAACATCCAGTTCTCATGGGCTGCTCCGATATTATTGTTGTAAACAAGATGGGCCTGGCCGAGATAATGGAAGTTGACCCCGAAGGCCTGAAGAAGGACGCTGCAGCAATAAATCCACATGTACCAGTAATCTTCACGGATGCAAGAAAAGAAACAGGCCTTGAGGAACTGCTGAACGCATTTGGATTGTGAGGTTTCATGCCGAAAATTGTCATCCAGGGAATAGTCCAGGGGGTTGGATTTCGTCCTACAGTCTACCGGGTGGCGAAAAGTCTGGGCCTGAAAGGTCATGTGCTGAACACCGGCTCCAATGTTGAAGTTGTAATAAACGGTGAGCCAGATGTTTTTATGGGTGCATTGAAGAAAGCACTCCCCCCACTTGCCAAAATTGATGATTATCACACAGAAAGCTGCCCAGTACCAGATATGGAATTTTCAATTATAAAAAGCAGCACTGGAAGCCGTAATTCTCCACTACCGCCGGACGCTGCAATATGCCCTGACTGCCTGGAAGAATTATTCCAGCCAGAAAATTTGCGGTATCAATTCCCATTCATAAACTGTACAATTTGCGGTGCCAGATTTTCGGTCATTTTTGACATGCCATATGACCGGCCAGAGACCTCAATGGACGACTTTCCAATGTGCATTGCATGCCAAGCGGAATATGACAATCCCGATGATAGGCGGTTCCACGCCCAGACAACTTCATGCCCGAACTGCGGCCCAAAATATCGTCTGGCAGGTTCAGATTACCCGATTATTGATTTTGCGAAGCAAATCGATGCTGGCAAGATAGGCGCAATAAAATCCTGGGGTGGAACGCATATTGTCTGTTTGCCGGAAAATATTGATTATCTTCGGCAGAAATTTAACCGAAGCCAAAAACCGCTGGCAGTCATGGTAAAGGACA
>JAGLQM010000196.1 GCA_023136815.1 Thermoplasmata archaeon | reverse complement strand
GCAGACTGGCGCAGGTTCATGACCACTGTTGATGACGGTTACAAAAAGTTCATTCAGTGGCAGTTTAGAAAACTTCATGAGAAAAAAATGCTCACCCAGAAACCATATTTTGGCACTGCATGTATGAAATGCGGGCCAGTTGCTGTTGATGCCTCAGAAACTGACATTTCCCAGGGCGGCAATGCAGAAAAATTAGAATGGACAATGTTGAAGTTCGAGATGGACGACGAATATGTGGTAGCAGCGACCCTGCGGCCAGAAACCGTATTTGGTCAGACAAATTTCTGGGCCAACCCAGATGTTGAATATGTTCGCGTCAGGGTTGATGATGAAACCTGGATAATGTCTGCAGAGGGTGCAGAAAAGCTTAATTTTCAGAGGTATATAGAAATTATTGGCAAGATAAGTGGAAAAAGTCTCATTGGCAGGATGGTAAAGGCACCTGTTATTAACAGAAAAATTCCTATTTTACCAAGCTCTTTCACAAATCCAGATTATGGTACTGGCCTGGTGACCAGTGTGCCATCTGATGCTCCATATGACTGGATTGCCCTGAAAGACCTGGCTAACAATTCTGAGGAATGCAAGAAATACGGTCTTGACCAGGAGATGGTCAAGGCAATTGAGCCAATTCCTATCATTATTTCCAAGGGCTGGGGACCGAACCCAGCAGTTGAGATATGCGAGAAAATGGGCATTAAAGATCAAAATGACCCAAAACTGGAAGAAGCCACTAAAGAAATCTACAAGGCAGGATTCCACACTGGCCGCATGAGAGAGAATTGCGGACAATTCGCTGGCATGTCTGTGTTTGATGCAAAAGACAGGGTTAAAGAAATGATGCTGGAAATGAAGGTGGCCAGCATAATGTATGATCTATCAGAGCCAGTTGTTTGCCGCTGTGGTGCAAAGGTCATTGTCAAAATGATACCAGACCAGTGGTTCATCAATTATGGAAATATGGAGGCAACCAGAATAGCTAAAAATCATGTTTCCCAAATGTTCATACAGCCCCAGGAATACAAGGACAATCTGCCAGGAATTCTTGATTGGTTCCAGGAAAGAGCTTGCGCAAGACTGGGCAACTGGATGGGTACACCATTTCCATTTGACAAACGCTGGACAATTGAACCGATTTCTGATTCCACGCTTTATTCTGCATATTATTTAGTA
>JAGLQM010000195.1 GCA_023136815.1 Thermoplasmata archaeon | reverse complement strand
CCTTGAATTTAAGGTCCCTGTTTACATTGAAACTAAGTAGTTTTGATGAATCTTTCATTTTTCTCCCTACTTTGAATTTTTGAATAAAGGGTACTTCCCTTTTTCTAACTCCATTAGTAGATGGGGCTTTGTGAATATAAGTATTGGGTGGGGTAGCCCATGGCATACCCATAATTGAGTTTGTTTTAAAAATGGAAAGCCATTTATCTTTGATTAGGTATGGCGACCTGTGAAATACAAATACTGCCAGAGCTGTGAAAAGGCCTATATCAAAAGCCGCCTGGAGAAGGACAATTGTATCTACTGCAATGAACACTGCGAGACTGTTGATGTGAAAAGAAACGGGGTTTATTATTACGGATATGCTGTGATGATTCTTGGTGCAGGAAGTGTCCTTGTTCCCAGGTTCACAGTTGTGCCTGACCCAAGCATTTACCTTGTCATTGGAATAGTTCTAGCCTTCGTTGGAACGGTGTTTGTAATGATGGGCAGTTCAAAGATGGCTAAAACTGCTGTATCTGAAGCTGCCGAAAAGATTGCTTCTGAGGAACCAGAAGTTGACGATGATTATTAGAAATCCACAACCAATGTTACGTATGTTTTTCCATCCTGAGTTCCCAGTCTGGCACTGAGGATTGTCACATCATTGGCAGGAACATCATTGTGACCTGCCACAGTTGTTGTTTGAACTGCTGATATGGATCTTACAACGTCCATTCCAGAAACAACCTGGCCGAATACTGCATAACTGTTATCAAGGCTTGTCTGGGATCCATCACATATGTAGAACTGGGATGTGGCACTGTTTTCATCATTTGTCCTTGCCATTGCCACTGCGCCATCTATATGTCTCAGATTCTGGCTAATCTCCAGGTTTATGGGGGGATATGTTGTTTGTTTCTCTGTCATGCCAGGGTAGAATCCGCCACCCTGTATCATGAAGTCATTCATGACCCTGTGGAATATAAGACCATCAAAATATTCATCTTGAACATATTTCTTGAAATTGGCACATGTATTGGGTGCGTCAGCTTCCTTTAATTCGAAAATTATAGTCTTACTACCATCTGATGGCTGGTCTGGAGTATCTGGGTCTATGTTTATTGGCGTTATTTGAGGGGTATACCCCTGCTGTCCATCATTGTAATATCCGTACACAAAAACTAACATGCTTGCTAACACAACTATC
>JAGLQM010000194.1 GCA_023136815.1 Thermoplasmata archaeon | reverse complement strand
GCGAAGCTTTTTGTGAGTCAGCGGATAGGGTGCCCATCAAAATGATATGTATCATTTTTCGGGTTGGTGTGTGTTTAATAAGGGCTCCCAGGTATCTGTTAAGATACCCCCCAATGCTTTAGCTTTGGGGAGCCCTCATCGCCAGGTCCATCACTCTAAAAATTTAAAGAGACTTTTTAGCCTGCTTTATTGTGCCAGATGTGACTAAGGTTTCAATAGTCACCTTCAGGCGTTCCTCACCAACTTCGGTTACTGCATTCAGCATTTCAATGGCAGTATCCCTGTCCGTGTGACTGCATCTCAGAATGCCACGGTTCTCCTGGAACGCAGTTAGCCATGGTCGCCCTTCACTTGCTTGATCCAGGCCCATACGACTGGCTTCTCTCTGTAACTCCTTTATAAGCTCCCATCGCTCAATGTTTCTGGGAGCATCTATTGTGAAGACAATGTACCTACGCCTGAACTCACTGACGCCCATAAGATCACTGCTACTGAACCTGGTCCAGTCCGCCGCCTGCTGGTGCATCGGAACCCATCAGTTGCGGTGATTTCACTCCGGTAATGACAACCATGAGCTGCACTTCCTTAGATATTGTTGGGTCCACTGTGCATCCCCAGATTATTCTTGCTCCTGGGCTTATCTTGGAACTTATGAGCTCTGCAGCTAGCTGTGCCTCCGAGATGGTCAGATCTTCTCCACCAATAACTCTGATGAGCGCGCCCTTTGCACCGGTGAGGTCAATGTCGCCTAATAGAGGTGAAGATACTGCCTCCTGCACCGCAATTTCAACTCTCTCGCGGTCATCATCGGATGAGCCTATGCCAACCATTGCCACGCCGCCGTTCTGCATCACGGTCATCATGTCATTGAAGTCAAGGTTCACAAGACCTGGCTTGGTAACTGCCTCGGTCATTCCCTTTATGGAATTCATGAGAATCTCATCTGCCACCTTGAATGCTGCATCCAGAGGTAGTCTTGGCACAAGCTCAAGAAGCTTATCATTCTGGATAACGATGGTGGTATCACACTTGTTTCTCAGTTTATTGAGGCCCTTTTGTGCATTCTCGAATCTCACATGGCCTTCGGCCTTGAATGGCATTGTCACAACACCCATGACCAGTGCGCCCTGCTCCTTTGCGATTTCTGCAACAACCGAGGCAGAGCCAGTACCTGTTCCGCCGCCCATTCCTGCGGTGACGAA
>JAGLQM010000193.1 GCA_023136815.1 Thermoplasmata archaeon | reverse complement strand
AACAAGACCAGCCCTGAAAAGTGGCAGGGTTATTGTTCTGGCAACTGTCAATGGTGGCGCACCCAGTGTCTGTGCTGCAACCTCATAATTCGTGTCAATCTCATGCAAAATTGCAGAAAGTGACCGCACCATATACGGGTAAGAGAACACTATATGCAGTAGTATGATAAGCAAGAAAGGAGAGGATGTCAAATTAAGAGAGCCAAAGGCATCCACACCAGGTGTAACTGCCCAGAATAATGCGGTTGAAAATCCTAATGCTGCAGTGGGCACAGCCAGAGGCATGTCAATAAGCGTGTCAATGTATTTTTTACCCCGGAAATCTTTCCGAACAAGAAGCCAGGCCATTGGAAGACCTGCTATGAAATCAATTATTGTGACGATTGTGGCAATAACAAATGATACTTTCAGAGCATCAATGACCATGTCCCAGGGTTTGACATTACCGGCCCTGAGAAATACATCAGACTCCCATGAATCAATAATAGTTCCATTTGCATAAGCAAGAGTTATATTCTGAAACATGGGGCCAACATGGGTTATCTCATTGTAGGATTCATTTGCAGATATGTTTATCCACCCAATTTCAGCGCCTGAGAATGATGAATTTGAATAATATTGAACATGGGTGGCATTATCATCATCCAGTTCATAGATTGTATAATTTACATAAACATCTGAATCGGTCTGAACATCCAGCCCCCAATTAGTGCTATTGGTTATATCAATAATATCTGGTGCTGGAAAAGACGCGGTAATATTGCCCTGGCCAATATCTACTTGCAGGTAAGAAGGATCTTCAGGCGTAGTAAAAATATTCTCGCCCATATCATCCCAGCCAGTCACTGCATATGTCAGCACGAAAAGAGTTGGAATGATAACTAAAACAATGAAGAAGGTGATAACTATGCCATACCAGAATTTTATGGCGGATTTTTTGGCAATGATGGCATTTATCTTGTTTGCGAGACCCATGAGGCCTTTCCTCCGTCTCCGGTTATTATCACAAGAGTTACAAAAACAACATCTTATCTATACCTTGTCACAATAATATATATATCCTATAGAGATGGAGTGATATTGCACAAATAAGCATAGAAAAAACTCTGGCCGGAAGCCTTTTCTTTTATCCCTCGTTGCGCTGGCTCACCCTCCTGAGTCAAGCAAGCTTGACAAAATAGATGCGCAAAACCGCGCATCTAAAAAAG
>JAGLQM010000192.1 GCA_023136815.1 Thermoplasmata archaeon | reverse complement strand
GACAATAAGAACTGCAACCATGGCGAATGGTACTCTAGCTCTTTCGTCACTGGCCAGTCTCATCATGACATCACCCACACATATACTGTGATGGTAATTTGTACATCTTGAATCAAATACTCTCGCTGGCTGGCCTGCCTCTGAATTGGCAATTCCTCAACAGAATCAATGTGACTTGAGAGAAGTATATCCTGATATGATATCGCATACGTCAGTCCTGGTCGTATTAACAAATCTCCAGAATCAAGAATTGCCCCGTTGGTGATAGTAAAATTTGACTGGTCAGAAAGAATTGCTTGTTCACACAAAATGTCAGAAATCGGCCTGTCTCCCTGACCATCAGAAATCTCCATGACTAACAATGTATCTGCAAAATCATTGGCATATTGGTGAAGCCCATTATCATTCTGAATTCTGCTTCCGGCAGAGCCCAGAATAATTCCGGAGGCTAGTAACATCAAAATCATGAAAAGGATAGAGTCAACAAGGGCGGTCTGGCCATCATCCCGAATCATTATGGCGCCTCCCATATGCTGACAATGAGTCTGGCAGCCGTAATTCTGTCATTATCCACAATATTCACGCAAGTATGAACAGTTGCCATCTGTAGTATATCTGAAACTTCTGCGCTCGGGATGGTAATTGCTGTCTGATTGTCAATTGGCTGGATAGTAATCCTGTATTCAAAGCCCAATAATGTGGAATTGAATTCTTCCAGAACTGCTTCATTGGAAATGTTCTGGATGTGCACCAGGTTATAGATTCCGGCAGGATTTTCACCGCAAAGGACATGGGAACTTCTTACCATGCTTGCAAATGTCCGGCAATCCTCCTGCAATGTAATGTATTCCTGATTATCATCCCTGGACATTGTTGCATGGGCTACGCTGACCGAAAACAGTGATATGGCTATCAGTACCACCATTAGTGCTGGCAATTCCTCAAAAGGGCCTGCTGTGCCCTCTTCCCCTAACCTTTCTCTCACTGGGATGTGATTGGGTGAGCTATACAAATAAGTTTCAGTGTCATTCTATTTTTGACACTTTATGAAGAATATTATAATCAAAGATTCATCTGTCTTTCATCTCTTTTATTGTTAAATTCGGGCATAATCAACATAAGTTAAATATAGAGTGTGCTTTTTGTCGGAATGCTACAAGCAATCGCAAAGGGCCCATAGCTTAGTCAGGTGGAGCGTCTGGCTCATAACCAGATGG
>JAGLQM010000191.1 GCA_023136815.1 Thermoplasmata archaeon | reverse complement strand
ATTTCCATTGCCATGTCAAAGAGTTCCTTGGCCGAGGACTCATCATCTCCTTCAATGACGATTTTGAGCTTTGGTTCTGTACCTGAAGGCCTGAGTAAAATCCAACCCTTCTCATAAATTGCCTTGAAACCATCCAGTTCTGAAACTTCCTTTGGATTTTTGGATTTTAATGCGTCGCCCAACTTCTTCATGCTCTCGTTCTTGGCTGCTGGCGGTAAGTCTACTCTTTTCCTTATGACACTGAATCGTGGAATTTCTGCCAGATATTCTGATAAAGGTCTTTCCTGGGCAATTTGAACCAGTCTGGCGGCTGCAAATATTCCATCCGGGCAATATGATATTCTGGGGAACACCCAGGTTCCAGATGGTTCTCCACCGAAATCTGCACTTGCTTCTTTAATGGTCTCTGAAACGAAAACATCACCCACCTTGCAGCGTAAAACCTCCACATCACCAAGATAGCGATCAACTGCCATACTGGCATTGATTGGAACTACGACTTTGGATTTACCTTCCAGCTTACAGAGCAATGGCATTAAAGTGTCTCCATCTGCAAAATTGCCTTTCTCGTCAACTGCAACTGTACGGTCCCCATCGCCATCGTGGGCAATGCCAAGTGTTGCGCCCATTTCAACAACGCATTTTGCCAGTAATTGAGTATTTTCCTTGGTTGGTTCTGAACCCCGCCCAGGAAAAGAGCCGTCTGGATGACCATTTAATGTGATTACCTCACAGCCAAGTTTTCTAAGCAAGTAAGGAGTGATTGTTGAGCTTGCTCCGTTACCGCAATCCACAATTACCTTGGCATCCAGTGATGGAATAAACTTCATTATATGCTCCATATGCTGGTCGATTGTCCAGTCAATTGTCCGAAGCTGGCCAACCTTGTCCCATGATACGTTGGAGATTTTCTCTCCCAGAAGAATATCTTCAACCTCTTCCATTTGCTTGCTGTTAAATGACGAACCGTCAGGATTCCAGAATTTCACACCATTATCCGTGGCAGGATTATGTGAAGCAGTCAGCATAATTCCACATTTGTAATTCTTGGCAGCACTGGCCAATGTGGGTGTTGTCACCAACCCGGCAACATAAACGTTTGCGCCTGCAGCCAGTAATCCGGCAATCATGGCATGTCCCAATAATGGACTTGTGGTACGGGCATCCCAGCCCACAACCACTTCATCATACAGATTGCCAACAGACTGGCCAATCTTGCA
>JAGLQM010000190.1 GCA_023136815.1 Thermoplasmata archaeon | reverse complement strand
GGAATGGCTGTCTATGTCATTTCTCAGCTCATGATTCTGAAGCTCTCCCGGCAGAGAGAGTTTTATGCGGATACATTCTCGGCTGTTGTAACCGAAAATCCTCATGCGCTTAGTTCTGCACTGGCCAAGATTACTTATGGCCTATCACTGTCAAATGACAAGCCAGGTGCGGCAAGGTCGTTCTACATCGGTGACCCGGTAACTGCAAAACGAGAAATAGCCAGCATCATGCAGAACAAGAACAAGTATGACCTGGACGGTGACGGCGTGCTTGATGAGCGGGAACTGAACAGGGCAATGGAAGTGGAGGCCCAGCGCAAGCGGCACAGGGAGTTCACATCCACACACCCATCAACTTTCAGGCGCATCCAGCTTCTCAAGGAGATTGAGGAGGACATGAAGCACGGCAGCATGGGCAAGGATATTTATCGGCATATTTAGGGTAAGGCAGTCAAGAACCTTCGGTGTTTAGAGGAAAAATATGATACTGGCTTAGATTACTATTGTATCATTTCTATCAAACTAACAAAGGAAAACAATATAATGCATAATAAGAACATTTATATATTCAATTTTGGTTCAACTACCCTCTCAACGGTGGAAGAGAATAATAACCAAGAAATTCATTGATTCTACCTTGGAAGCGAGGAGGAGAGAGAATGTTATTAAATAACTCTACCAAGAAAATTGGTGCTGTATTTTGTGCAACAGTAATGCTATTGTTAATTGCACAAACAGTAATTTCGAATGATAATCAGAAGCCTATTGCAATTGCAGGAAACGATGTATTTGTGGACATTGGCGTTACAGTAGATTTTGATGGCAGCCAGTCCTATGACCCTGATAGTAATCTGTCCGGTGAATACAATAATACCGAGCCAGAACCATTGAACTACACCTGGAATCTCCAGGACGGCATGGATTACGGATCAACAACATACCACGCCTTTGATACCGCAGGAGTATATCTTGTCATTCTCATGGTAAGGGATAGCCGGGGAGATGTTGGCTTTGACACACTCAATGTCACAGTTAGAAACACGCCACCAGTTGCCTTTGCGGAAGTTAATGAAACAGCCTATGAAGATGAAATGCTTGTTTTTAATGGCACTCAATCCTCGGATAACTCCACTGATATTTCCTCTCTCGAATATTACTGGAACTTCGGTGATGGAACAGTCTCAAATGAGTCTGTTGTTAACCACACCTACATCCGCTCCGGAACCTATATC
>JAGLQM010000019.1 GCA_023136815.1 Thermoplasmata archaeon | reverse complement strand
ATGAAAATCATGGTATCAGATAAACTGGCAATGGAAGGCGTTGAGAAGATGGAAGCTGCTGGCCACGAGGTCATCAGAGCCTGGGACGAGCCAAAAGAGAACCTACCTAACCTGATCGCAGATTGCGATGCACTGGTCATCCGGAGTGCAACAAAAGCCAGGAAAGAATTAATTGACGCAGCACCGAACCTGAAAGTTATTGGAAGAGCTGGTATAGGCCTGGACAATGTAGATCTGGAGCATGCAAAGGCCAAGGGCATAACCGTGGTAAACACCCCAACAGCCACAACAATTTCAGTAGCTGAATTAACATTCACACTGATACTGGCATCCTACCGTGAAGTGGTCAAGGGAACAGTCACAATAAAGGAAGGCAAGTGGGAGAAAAAGGCTCTCAAGGGCAATGAAGTATACGGAAAAACCCTTGGAATTGCTGGCATTGGAAGAATTGGCCAGGCAGTTGCAGAACGTGCAGTTGCATTCGGCATGAATATTCTAGCATACGACCCATTTGTTCAGTCTGATAAGTATGAGAACGTTGACCTGGAAAATCTCATAGCCAGAAGCGATTTCATAACACTCCACTTGCCGCTGACACCTGAGACAAAGCATATGATTTCCACTTCGCAATTCGCAGCAATGAAGGACGATGTTGTAATCCTCAATGTTGCCAGAGGCGGAACCATCGATGAAAATGCGTTATATGACGCAATGATATCTGGCAAGGTGAAGATGGCTGCTCTTGATGTTTTTGAAGTTGAGCCGCCGGTTGACAACAAACTCCTGAGCCTTCCGAACCTGATTTGCACACCGCATATTGGAGCCCAAACTGAAGAGGGACAGATCCGAGCAGGAGTAATGGTTGCTGAACGGGTTCTTGAGGAACTGGCTAAATAGGTGTTTATATGGTAGTTGTAAGATCGTTCAAAGGCCTCAGGCCAAAAAAAGAGCTGGCTGAGAAAATGGCTTCACCGCCATATGATGTACTGGATTCTGAAGAAGCCAGAGAGATGGCAGCAAGCAATTCAATAAGTTTTCTGAGGGTTGTGAAGCCTGAAATAGATTTACCGCCAGAAACAGATATTTACAGCGACCTAGTATATGAGAAAGGCGCAGAAAATCTTAAAAATATGATACAAGAAGGCACAATGATTGAAGATCCAGAGCCTTATTTCTACTTCTACCGTCAGATAATGGGCCAGCATTCCCAGTTTGGCCTGGTTGCAACGGTCTCTGCCCAGGATTACGAGAATGGCCTGATCAAGAAGCATGAATTCACAAGGCCGGATAAGGAAGCAGATAGAGTAAGGCACATAATGACACAGAGCGCACAATGTGGGCCAGTGTTTCTGACTTATCCTGATATAAAGGATATAAATTGCCTCCAGACTGATGTTTGCTCAGGCGAACCAGAAGTTGACTTTGTATCGCCGGATGATATACGCCATACCCTGTGGCCAGTCACCGAGCCAAAGCATATTGCTCAGATTCAGAATACTTTTCACCAACTAGATTCCCTCTATGTCGCAGACGGTCATCATCGCAGTGCCGCAGGAACCATTGTGGCCAATAAGCGGAAAGAATCCAATCCCAATCATGCTGGCAATGAGGAGTATAATTACTTCCTGGCAGTGCTTTTCCCGAAAAGCCATATGAAAATCATGGCCTATAATCGAGCGGTAATGGACCTCAGCGGTCTTGGAACGGACGAGTTCATGAATCTGCTGGCAGATAAGTTTACAGTTATCAACGATGCTAGCCCCGAGCCAGAATCACTTGGAAAAATCTCAATGTATCTGGATGGCCAGTGGTATGGTCTTATCCCCAAGCCAGGTTCATACCCTGAATCCGATCCTGTGAAGAGTATTGATGCCAGTATTCTGCAAGAGAACCTTCTGGCCCCGATTCTGGGAATTGACGACCCTCGAACCAATAATCGAATTAAATTCGTCGGGGGAATTCGAGGAACTGACGAGCTGGAGAAACTTGTCAAGTCAGGAAAATTCAAGGTAGCATTTTCAATGTATCCAGTAAGTCTGGACCAGCTGTTTGCAGTAGCTGACAGTGGTAATGTAATGCCTCCAAAATGTACCTGGTTCGAACCAAAATTGCGATCTGGCCTGTTTGTTCATATGATATAATTTCCAGACCAGAGGTTCGATATAACCTCACTTTGGCTGTTGATGATTGACAGATGTCAAAGGCAGTGAGGCAGAGCCTCATATTAACGCAAACCATACCTGGTTTTCGTCAGAATGTATTTGACGAATATTTAGACATCAACTGTCAAAGCTATGATTTAAATGTCAAATTTGGGCTATAAGCATAACTTTTATACCCCCTCTGTTATGGTGAGGATATGCCGTCAGAGAACACAGGCCACCAGATGTCAGGAATTATTGCTGATGCTGCCTATAAGCAGTATGAAAAAAGGCTATTCAAGGACGTGCTGGCCAATCCGATTCCTCATCATATTGCCATAATCATGGATGGTAATCGCCGATTCGCCAAGGAACTTGGGTTAGGGGCTGGCGAAGGGCATAAAGAAGGTCGGAATAAACTTGAAGAATTGCTTCAGTGGGGCCTGGAAACAGGAGTTAAAATTCTAACGGTATATGCCTTTTCATCTGAAAATTTTTCCAGGAATGATGAAGAGCTTACCGAGTTAATGAAACTATTCGAAGAAAACTTCTACAGGGTGGGCGACGACGAACGAGTTCACAATCATAAAATTCGAATAAAGGCACTGGGCATGCTCACAATGCTGCCATCTGAGGTTCAGAAAGCCATAAAGTATGCCGAAGACAAGACTAAAGATTATAATGCCTATCAGCTCAATCTAGCGGTTGCCTACAGTGGCCGCGAGGAGATAATACAGGCCATAAGGGAAATAGCTGGCAAGGTGAAGAATGGGGATATGCAAGTTAATGAGATAAATCAAAAGACATTCTCACAGTTTCTTTACACTGCAGATTTGCCTGACCCCGATTTGATACTCAGAACCAGCGGAGAGGTTCGTGTCTCAAATTTCCTTTTGTGGCAGTTAGCATATTCCGAATTATATTTTGTTGATGTGTACTGGCCGGGCTTCAGAATGATTGATTTTCTCAGAGCTATAAGAACCTATCAGCAGAGAACGAAACGTTATGGCCGGTGAAGAATCATGGGTCGCAGCGAGAAGACAAAAAAACGCTATGACCGGTGGAGCAGATTCTATGATGTATTTGACCTTGGCGGAGTGAATGACCAGAAAAAGTTGGCAGTTAATTTGCTGAAGCCTGAAAATAATGCAAAGATCATGGACATGGGTACAGGTACCGGCGCAATAATTCCTTACCTGGCCCAGCAGCTTGGAGAGGAAGGCCAGATTATTGGTATTGATTTTTCGGAAAATATGGTAAAAGCTGCCAATGAAAGAATCAGAAAACAAGGAATAGCCAGCAAGGCAAAAGCAATGGTGGCGGACGGCACAAAATTACCATTTCCTGACGAATATTTTGATGGAATTATCGCCACGTTTGCATTCACGTCCTTCCCGGAACCGGAAAAGGCAATC
The DNA here is from genome assembly GCA_023136815.1 of Thermoplasmata archaeon. GTDB lineage: Archaea > Thermoplasmatota > Thermoplasmata > SG8-5 > SG8-5 > JAGLQM01. Next base: position 7,255 of record JAGLQM010000019.1, on the reverse strand, counting down.
AGGGAATGCGCCAGAGTCCTGCGGCCCGGCGGTCGTTTTTCGATACTGGATACCGGAAAACCAGCAGGAAAGAAACATATGTTCAGATATCGTTATCTCAAATTTCTCATGTGGAAGGCCGGTTATACTGACATCAGTCTTGACATACCTGACCTTGTTAGAAAAGCAGGCCTGAAGGTTAATAAAATTCAGCGATTTTCTGGAAGTTTTGCTTATGTCACCATTGCTTTGAAAATCTGAAGGCATTGATTGTTTACAAAACACTGTACAAGTTTATTTATATACCAAGTTTCACATTTCTTAATCAATGGAAATATTCTCACATTTATTATGGCCGATGCTGTTTTTTCGTAACAAGCTCTGGCGTGAGGAAGCTTTGTTCTTTGCATTATTGCCAGATATTAGTTTTTTACTGATAATGGCGTATGTATTGCTGGGCACTCCCATGGATGTTGGCTGGTGGGGAGCCATGCAGACAATTCCTCCAATTTATAAACAATTCTATTTCTTTATGCACAGTTTTGTTGCCGTTGGTATTGCAGCAATCATCATCTGGAGGCTGAGACCCAAGCTGCTTCCGGCATTATCTGGCTGGTTTCTTCATATCTGTATGGATATTCCGGTTCATGATGGTGAATTTGCCACACATTTCCTATACCCAATATTTCCCAATGTATACATTGAAAGTAGCCTGAGCTGGACTGATTATCGTGTCCTGGGTATTACCTATTTACTATTGCTGAACTTCATGATTTACAGCCTCTGGAGGGAGCGCAAGAAGCACCGTATGGGTGATGAATGGAAAACAGACTGGCTTGATAAGATTCATATATTATTTGGCAAGCTATACAGCAAGATTCCTGCTCCGGTTCCGATTCCCCAGGTACAGCTTGCCGGAAGTCTAATAAACAAAAAGCTCACTTCAACTGCCAATGCAGCGCGTGGATATTTCCAAAGAACACCTGATAAACTATCTGGAGAAGACCAAAACAGCCCTGGCCAAGGTGAAGATTAGCCCCCCTGAACCGTCCTTTCACAGGAAGCAAGCGGAGGATTTTTATGGCATGGCGAAAGCCTATTATGACGATGCCCAGCACTTTTTCGAGGAAGGGGATTATGTGAATTCTTTTGCGTGCGTGAACTACGCCCATGGCTGGCTGGATGCCGGTGCCAGACTTGGTTTGTTTGATGTTGGCGGTGACGACCAATTGTTTACGTTATCTGAATGATTCAATTTTTCACCAAACCGCCCCTCAGGAATTATTGCAATGATGATTATATCGTCTCTGGATACAGAATACAACAATCTCCAAGCCTTTGGTGAATCATATTTCCATAAATTATCAATGCCATATTTCTTAAGATAATCTTTGGGAATCAGTTTCTATGTCAAATTTGGGTTATACCACCAACCCAATCTACACATGAAAATATTCATAAACACAAGAAAAATTAAAAAGGTGGCATGACCGTCTGGCCATGCCATTTTTTGCCTATTTCTTATCAATCATCACAAGTTTGCCAGCCAGCAAACTTGCGCTTTACCAAAAGTTGACATACTCAATCTTCATCATTTATCAACTTTTTGAATCATGTGCACATCTGTCTGCGGGTATGGAATGCTCAAGCCAGCCTTATCATATCCTTCTTTCAGGCTCTTCTGCAAATCGAAGAACACATCCCAGTAATCGCTGGTATTGGCCCATGGGCGGATGATCAGGTTGACGGATGAATCTGCCATCTCGGCAATAACTATCTGGGGTTCCGGGGTTTTCAGAACCTTGGGGTGTGCTGCCACAATGTCCATTGTGGTTTTCAGTGCCAGATCCAGGTCATCCTCGTAGGATACGCCAGTTGTCATGTCCACGCGCCGTGTTTTGTGATGTGTGTAGTTGACAATACTACCGCCCCATACTGCCTTGTTTGGAATTATGATGTGCTTGTTGTCAGGCGTGTTCAGTTCAGTAATGCTTATTCCAACGCTTACAACGGAACCAGACTGTCCTGCCACATCAACATAGTCGCCAACTTTGAACGGCTTTGTTATGGCTACCATGAACCCTGCTGCAAAGTTGCTCAGAGTATCGCCCAGGGCGAAACCCAGTACGAATCCCATGACAACCGATATGCTGATCAGTGCAGCTCCTACATTCACGCCAAGGAAGCTGATTGCTATACCAATGACAAACACATAGAGAATTATTCTGAGAATCCTGCCAGTAAACTCTGCCAGTAATTCTCCCACTTTCATCTTTATCAGGTGATTCTTCACGGAACCAGCTACGATTCTTGCCACAATCAGTCCGATGCCCAGCACCAGCAGGAAGAAAATGAAGTCCAGCAGGCTGATATTGAAGATTATGGGATCTCCCAGGCGCATACCTAGCAGCTCGAAATCCTCGATAGGGCTTGTCGAAGTCTGATTTGTTTGATTTACAATGTCATAAAATATATGCTCATCTCTATTATAGCTGAAATGAATTAGAATATAAAATTATTCACTGATAAATCAAGAATTCTCTATATTGCGCCCAATTTTGCCATATTAAAATTCAGTAAATTGTCAAATTTTGACCCACCTGTTTTTGAATGTAATTTCTATCTAATAGTATCAAAAACAGATAGCACCGTTCTGGCATATATTGGTGCGAAATACCTGGCCGTGGTCTTTCAGAATATTTTCAAGGGCATCCACATCACCGAAGGCGAAAATGGAGTTCCCCAGCATCGCCATACTGCCATGGCCACTTCCTTTTATTGAATCAATTGCTTTCTTCATAGCATCGGTGGCAAGGCCAGCATCAGTGGCGAAGGCCCAGGACGAGCTTATGAACGACGCCAAATCAAGACTATTTTCACAATCGTACAGACGGGCATGGCCAGACTCTTGAATCAGACTCCTTTTCTCTCTGGCTGCCAGAATTTCCGATGTCTTAATTGGGTCTCCGAGAATGCACAGCAAAACCTCTTCAGCCTGGAAATCTATTCTCCTGAATTCTCCATGAGGTGGTATCCCAGGCTCTATTCGATGAACAAAGCCGCCAACGCTCTGGGCCACTGCATCGCCCAGGCCAGTACGATGTTTGATCTCCGATAGATGGGTTGCCCGGAGTGCAGCATGTTTCGGGTCTGGGATTTCAAGCATAATAGCAAAAGCCAGGCAGGCTGCGAAGGTTCCTGCCGCACTCATTCCAAAACCCTGACCAGTAGGTACTTCATGCTCGATTTTTACTTCAACTGCTTTATCAAGGTCTGGCACCATGATTTCAATGGCTCTTCTGGTTACTGGTGCTTCAGCTTCAATTTCATTCAAGAAAATGGTTATACCTTCCCCATCAGAAACATTAACTTCGGCAGTTGCACCAAGCTGAATGCAGAAACCAATGCCTACCGATCCCTTTTTCTCCTTGATAGGCGAGGAATCCTCAATTGAAAACAGGCCTGTTATGTGACCCGGGCAGAAGGTTTTCATGCCTTGCCTCCGATAATGTCATAAATCGTATTGGCCAGCTCAATTTTCTGGCCCTTGAATTTTATTATTTTCTTCGGAGTTATTATCAAGGTTTTTGTAGTTTCTGGCTTTACATCTTCAAGAAGATTGGCCACAATCATATCCAGACCATGTTCCCTCATGCGTTTTAATGCTCTTGTTTCCAGTTCTTTGGAGCTTATGCCCGTTTCTGCCTTGAAGCCAATTAATTTTGTGTTCTTATGTTTGCGTAAAGTGCCCAGAATCTTTTGGGCTGGCTCCAGCTTGATTTTCATGGCTTTACTGGATGATATTTTTCCCTTCCTGGATTTGAGAGTGAAATCAGATATTGCAGCAGGAACAATAATAATGTCTGCCCTGGCACTGGAAGCCATTTTATCCAGGTCAGAAACACTGCCAAATTCTTTAAGTTTGACATAGCCAGGTAGTTCCATATTCTTGCCGCCCCACAATTCGACATCCGCGCCGCGGCGGTATGCTTCCTGGGCCAGAAGAACCCCTGTTCTTCCTGTGGAAAAATTGGTAATATACCTAATGTCATCAATGGGTTCCTGGGATGAGCCAGTAATCACCAGGATTTTAGTTTTCTCCAGATCTTTTGGACCTGCAACATGACAGATAGCAGTGACAATATCTTCCTGTGCGGCCATTTTGGCCTTTTTCTCTTCCATTTTTGGCCCGATAAAGGTTACGCCAGCTTTTTTGAGTCGAGCAATATTTTCAGTGATAATATCATGAGTGTACATGGAATTGTGCATTGCTGGCACAATCATTATTGACATGGAAGAACCCAAAGCACAGCTGGCCATTGTGGTAATTGAAGTATCATCTATACCCTGAGAAATTTTCGAAATTGTATTAGCAGTCGCAGGAGCAATGAGCAGCAAGTCAGCCTGGCTGCTTGTGTCCCCACATAATTCAACATGCTTCACCGCACCATCAAGTTCAATAATAGGCTCAAGGCCAGTGGCAAAATGAATCGCATCCGGGTGAACAATTTTTGTGGCTGCTTTTGACATGACAGGAATAATTTCTGCGCCATGGCGTGCTAGCTCTCTAGCCAACTTCACGCATTCCACAGCCGCAATGCTGCCAGTTATACCCAGGACTATGCGCTTGCCAGCCAGGGTTTTACTTATGGAGCCACGTATTTCGTTGATAGGATGCATCAGATAACCTTAGACAACAACCACAATTTAAATATTCCTGCTAAATAATGTCCAGATGTTCGATGATGACAATATTGGGCTGAGCCATATGGCAATGATGTACCCTATGAGTACTGAGAACATTAATATTAGTCAATTACAGTTAACCTCCCGATGCCGACAATTCGACACGATAACAGCCATTTTGATTACACAGTGGTGCGCACTAGCCGCCGAACCATTGCTATTTATATTGACCCGCTGAAGGGTGTGATTGTGCGTGCACCAAAACGCGGACACACATCAGAAATTCGTCAATTTTTAATCAAGAAAACACCCTGGATATTGAGAAAGCTTCATGAAATGCAAAAACGTGAGGCCGAAGCTCCACAGCACACCTACCTGGATGGGGATGATTTTCTGTATCTCGGAAATTCCTATGCGTTGAAGTTTTGTCCCGATATGGCCCGAAAAGGTATTGCCATTGTAGATTCTGAGATTGTTGTGAGCCTGAAGCCCGATATTTCTCTGGAAAAAATTCCAGACATGCTACGGAAATGGTACATTGCCCGTGCCAGGGAAATTCTGAATGAGCGTGTTTTATTTTATTCACAGGAACTTGGGGTGAAACCGGCCAGGGTCGCAATACGGGGGCAATCAAAACGCTGGGGCAGCTGCTCTGCCAAGGGCAATCTCAACCTTAACTGGAAGCTGGTCATGGCACCGCCTATAATTCTGGATTATGTTGTGGTCCACGAACTCTGCCATCTCCGGCATCCGAATCATCAATTAGAGTTCTGGCAAATGCTTGGTGACCTGATGCCAGATTATGCCATCCGTCGTGACTGGCTGAAGCAGAACGGGCATAAGCTGGGGCTTTAGAACTTGGGGAGTTCGTAAGATTCATCCAGATATCCTGATTTATATTCCTTAAGCTTTAAATACAAAAAGTTTATAGACCTCCAAACCAACCCAAAGAATATACTGGAGTAATTTACATGGTTGAGTTCAGAGCCAATGTCTCGGATCCCAAGACGGGGAAATCATATAAGAAAGAAGTCAGCGGAAATCAGGCCAATGCCATTCTTGGAAAGAAGATAGGTGACAAGATGGATGGCATATTTGTTGAAATGCCTGGATACAAGCTTGAGATAACCGGAGGCTCTGATAAAGATGGAGTTCCAATGAGGAAAGACCTACCTGGCCCAAGGAGAAAAAAGCTTCTTATCTCCAAGGGATTAGGATTTCACCCACATATGGATGGTGAGCGCAGGAGAAAGACCATGCGCGGCAACCAGATTTCACCAGATATTGTTCAAATAAACATGAAAGTCGTAGCCCACGGCCCAAGGTCAGTGGACGAACTCCTCGGCAAGCAGGAAGAGGGAACCAATGAAAGTTGAAGGTCGGTCGGAAGTTAACATTGGCATGATTGGCCACGTTGACCACGGCAAGACCACTCTTACAAAAGTCATCAGTGGAGAATGGACTGATAGACATTCTGAAGAAATCAAGCGTGGAATTTCTATTAAATTGGGATATGCAGATGCCAGTTTTTACAAGTGCCCAGATTGCAAGGGCACTGAAGCCTACACCACCAAAAATAAATGCCCGAGCTGCGGTACAAAAACTGAGTTTTTAAGAACAGCGTCATTTGTTGATGCGCCAGGCCACGAAACTCTCATGGCCACCATGCTCTCCGGAGCCGCAATAATGAATGGTGCGGTTTTGTTGATAGCGGCAAATGAGAAGTGTCCACAACCTCAAACTAAAGAACATCTCATGGCACTCACTATTTCAGATATCAAGCACATTATCATAGTTCAGAACAAGATAGACATTGTGGATGAAGAACAAGCCATTCAGAACTATCAGGAGATAAAGGAATTCGTCAAGGGAACCGTTGCCGAGAACGCACCAATAATCCCCATCTGCGCCCACCAGGAGGAAAATATTGATGTTCTTTTGGCTGCAATTGATGATATTATCCCGAGTCCTGAATTGGATGGGTCACTTCCACCGCGGATGTTTATTGCCCGTTCCTTTGACATCAACGGCCCAGGTAACAGACCGAATGACCTCCTGGGTGGAGTTCTGGGGGGTTCATTATCCCAGGGTACTCTGAAAAAGGGCGATAAAATAGAAATCAGACCCGGCATCAAATTCGAGATAAAAGGTAAGTTTATCTGGGAGCCACTGGAAGCTACAGTAGAGAGCCTTCATGCCGGTGGAAAACTGCTTGATGAGGTTGGTCCTGGCGGTCTTATTGCCATCGGAACTAAACTTGATCCGGCATCCACAAAATCAGACTCGCTCATTGGCAAGGTAATTGGAAAATCTGATTCACTGCCAGATATTCTTCATGAATTTTCCATGGAGGTGAACCTCCTGGACAGGGTTGTGGGCTCTGCGGCGGAACTGGAGGTCGAGACCCTCAAGAGCAATGAACCCCTTATGCTCAGCGTTGGAACTGCCACCACAGTTGGCATGGTGACCAGTGCCAGAGGCGATGTCGCAGATGTGAAGCTGAAAATATCTGTTTGTGCAGAGGCCGGGCAGAGGGTTGCCATCAGCCGGAGAATATCTGGCCGTTGGAGATTGATAGGGTACGGTATTA
>JAGLQM010000189.1 GCA_023136815.1 Thermoplasmata archaeon | reverse complement strand
TCTAATTCATGAGAAATATGAGTGGCCAGTGGTATTCCGTTAATTGCAAGTCCAACTGCTGTTTCAATCTTGAAATCACGTTTTTCGGTTTCTTCCACCAGAATGTCTGCCAGTATGGAAGACATCAATGAGATACGTGCGCCATAAACCCCAACAGAGGTCCAACCTATCTTCACGTCAACAGGTGCATCTCCTTTTGGCTTCTTGGACTTCACGCCCTTGGTAAGCAGCCAGGATATTGTATTTTCTGATAAATGCAGCTCTCTGGCTATCTCTTTATTATTCATTCCGCTCTGCTTGAGTTCAAGTGCCCGCTTGGCAATACTGTCGATGCTCTTCATCTCTGTCATGTCATCACCTTTTGTAATAGAGATATATGAGGAATATAAAAAACTGTGTCTTATATTATGTATCATTTTATTGTTTCAATCTGGCCTCAACCTACAAAATGTTTATAACGGTTAAATGAAGTATGGGTGTAATAACGGAGGGGCACAGCATGAAAGTAAATAGAGTCAAAACCTATGTTAAGGGACTGGATGGGGTAATGCAGGGAGGTATTCCAGAAGGTTCAGTAATACTTGTGGCAGGAAAACCTGGTACAATGAAATCATCTTTTGCGTTCAATATTCTGTACCACAATGCAAATAAGGAGGACCTGGCAGGCGTGTATGTTACACTGGAACAGGGTCGGGACAGTCTGCTCAACAACATGGACGGCCTGGGAATGAAGCTTGGCGGCCTGGAGAAGGAGATTTCTGTTCTTGATTTGGGCATGATTCGTAAGAAACTAGTGCAGCTCACAAACCAGACCTGGATGGAGGTCTTCAAGATGTACCTGAAGAACCTCAAGAAGAACATGGACATCAGTCTTGTTGTTATTGATTCTCTGCCGATACTGGAGGTAATGGCAAGGTTCGACAGTCCCCGTGAAGAATTATTCCACTTCTTCGAGTGGCTGAGGGATATGGATGTCACAGCATTCCTGATAACCGAGATGCAGCAAAGTTCGGAGCAGTTCTGCAAGTATGATGAGGATTTCCTGTCAGATGGCATCATTCATCTGGACCTGAAGAGGGAGAACAATATGGTCAACCTCTTCCTCGGCGTAGTCAAGATGAGGCAGACAGGCCACAAGAGAGGCTACTCACCACTAATCTTCGACAAGGACGGGTTCGAGATAGTATCGGATTAGTTCTAATTTCATAATCTTTCTTTATTTCAATAGTTAGCGAT
>JAGLQM010000188.1 GCA_023136815.1 Thermoplasmata archaeon | reverse complement strand
CGTGAATTCATTTTAAAAATTGGAAAAACCCTTTCAGACAGGGGATGTACCAGCATGCTGATTTCCGAGATTTCGCCATCTGCCGAGCGTTATTCACTCTATGGAGTGGAAGAGGCCATTGCAGATGGAATCGTCCTTATGGGCAACCTGGAAAGACGAGGAGATTTACTCAGAACTCTTCAGGTTGTGAAGATGCGGGGAACAAATCATTCCCGGGCAAAATATGTGCTGGATTTAACGCCAGCTGGCATACTTCTTGTTCCATTGCTCAAGGGTGGAAGCGGGGGAGGGACAACTTAATGCCCAAGAGTCCGGCTGTTCTGGCAGGAGAGCTGGCAGAGCTTCCTCCATCTGCGATTTCACTGATAATTCGAGATGAGACCTATTTCGATGCTATCCGTGGTGTGGTCGATATTTTTGCCTCAAAGAAGGATCTGAACACAATCTACATTTCAGCAGCCATTCCATCTCAATCAATTATTGATGTGCTGAACATTCTGGAAGTCAGCATGGATAATATTTATTTTGTGGACTGCATCAGTCACATAATGATGGGCAATGCCAAGCGCCACCCAAATGTCTACATGGTTGAAAGTCCCACCATGCTTGAAAATATAATGCTCAAAGCCGAGTATTTGATAAAGAAAGGCGAGGGAAAACCCACAGTAATTCTTCTGGACTCAATTAATGCACTGGCCATTCACAACAGCCCGAAGATCCTCTCGGAATTTGTTCACATCATCATCAATAGCATGAGGGCAAAGAACGCCTATATCGTAATATTCTCCATTGAGGGATTCACTTCCGATGAAATCAGCAATATGATGAACTTTGTCTGCGATCTCAATATATCCATGGAAGAAGGAGGGGATGAATCATGAACCAGATAGACAATAGTTCAAGGCAAAACCGCTATGGAATGGGGGTTGAAGTCATGAAATTAAGTATTTTCAATTATAATCTAGTTCATGAGAGACCTGCTTCAGAGAAGGAGGGTAGATAATGCCAGACACAGTGAGCTTTGGCATCCCGGCACTGGACAAGGCCATAATGGACGGCATACCCAAGGGCTATACAATACTCTGCATCGGACCTCCTGGGGCAGGTGTGGAGCTTTTTGCAAAAAGATTCGCTTCGGCCAGTTCCAACGACGAAAACGTCACCTATTTCTCAACCTCAGAACGTGATGAGGATGTCATAAGCACAATGAAAGATTTTGGCTGGAACACAGACCTTAAAATTGTCAATATCGGCACAATGTACTATGAAAA
>JAGLQM010000187.1 GCA_023136815.1 Thermoplasmata archaeon | reverse complement strand
AAACTGAAAGGGATGCCCCACCCTTAATGTTAAATGAGCCAGAGGCTCATTTCATAAATAGAAGGAACTTTGTTCCTTCTTGTTTAGGGTTGGGAGCCCTCACTGGAGACATTCTTTACCCATCATGAACGGCCGCAAAACTTCTGGTACCGTGACAGTACCATCTGCATTTTGATAATTTTCAAGGATGGCAACCATGGCCCGGGAGGTGGCAATTGCCGTATTGTTCAGGGTGTGCGGAACATATTTCTCTTTTCCGCCATGCTTTCCACTGCGGATGTTTAATCGCCTGGCCTGATAGTCAGTGCAATTGGAGCAGGAAGTTACCTCGCCGTACTTGCCCTGCCTTGGGAACCATACTTCAATATCATATTTCTTGGCTGCTAGATTGCCAATATCGCCAGTGCAGACATTCACCACACGATGGGGCAGCCCTAAAGCCTGGAACATCTCTTCGGTGTTTTGAAGCAATTCTTCATGATATTTCCAGGAATCTTCCGGTTTGCAGAAAACAAATTGCTCAACTTTGTTAAACTGGTGCATGCGGAATAGTCCTTTAGTGTCAACGCCATGGGCACCGATTTCCTTGCGGAAGCAGGTTGAGAAACCCACGAACTTAATTGGCAAATCATCCTCATCAATAATCTCGTTCATGAACATGGCAGCCATTGGGTGCTCCGATGTTGCGATAAGGTACAAATCCTCATCCTCAATTTTGTACATGACATCCTGGAAGTCTCCAAGGTCAGTTACTCTCTCGTATGGTTCGCGGCGCATCATATAGGGGGGTTCAATCAGCGTATAGCCCTTGTTAACCATGAAATTAACAGCAAAGTTCACCAGAGCCATGTCCAGTAGAGCCAAATCACCTTTGAGGTAATTAAACCCTGCTCCAGCGACTCTTGTGGCCCTGTCAAAGTCTGCAAGCCCCAGTGTCTCGGCAATATCGCCGTGGCTTTTCAGCTCAAAATCGAATTTTGATATCTCACCCCATGTCTTTACCTCGACATTTTTCTGGTCATCTTCGCCTACTGGCACGCTCTCGTGGAGGATGTTTGGGATGAGTATTAGCTTATTGGAAATTTGTTCTTTCAAGGCCTGAGTCTCGGCATCCTGGGCTTCAATTTGGGATTTCAGCTCCTGCATTTGGGCTATCTGGGCGGAAGCATCCTGGCCTGCTTTCTTGAGCTGGGCAACTTCTCCAGCCATCCTGTTCCGCTGGGCCTTTAGCTGGTCAACCTCAACAACTTTCTGACGCCAGTTTGTATCATC
>JAGLQM010000186.1 GCA_023136815.1 Thermoplasmata archaeon | reverse complement strand
CTTCCACTTCCAAAGGCAGAGGGTGCTGTAATTGTCACCAATGGCGGTGGTGTAGGGGTTATGGCTTCAGATTCTGCTGAGCGTTACCATGTTGTGCTTAATAATGACCTGGAGATGCTGGAAAGAGTATTCAGGCCATCAATGCCTGAATTTGGCAGCTCCAAAAATCCCATCGATGTTACTGGCCAAGCAAGAAACGAAGAATACGGAATAGCACTTGATGCTGCTCTGGAAGAGGATTCTATACCTTCGGTTATTGGGCTTTACTGCACTCCTGCAACAATGGATGTTACCAAGTTCGCCGAGACAGCAGTGGAATACACAGGTAAATGGAAAGGCAAGAAGCCGCTGGTATTCTCTATTATAGGTGGCGGAACTGTTGACCAGGCCATCCATACAATTAACAATCACGGAATGCCATGTTACGAAACTCCAGATGAGGCGGTTTCAGCCATGGGAATTCTTTATGGTAGAAGTAAGTGGCTAAACAGGGAAACCGGAGCACCAGAGAGTTTTGACATGAATATTGGGGAAATTAGCAGCATAATCCAGAAGGCCCAGGATAAGGGTATGACTCAACTTTTGGAAAGCGATTGTGCAGATATATTGCGATTGGCAGGCCTGGACTTTCCCAAGGTGGAAATAGCCCACAGCATCAACGAGGCAGTGGAAATTGCCGAGAGAATTGGTTATCCCGTGGTCATGAAGATACTTTCTCCCCAGATAGTTCATAAGACAGAATATGGCTGTGTGAAACTTGACCTTGAGGATGAACTGGAGGTTAGAATCGCCTATGAAACAATAATGGCACAGGCGAAACATCATTTCCCAATGGCCAGTATTGGGGGAGTAACCATAACTGAAATGGTTACCGATGCCACAGAGATGATTCTTGGTTATTCCCATGATCCTTCTTTCGGGCCAGTCATCATGTTTGGTATGGGCGGGATATATGTTGAGGTGCTGAAGGACGTATCCTTCAGGGTGGCACCAATATCCAGACAGGAATGTAATAAGATGGTGAAAGAAATTACCTCATATCCAATACTGGCCGGTGCAAGGGGAAAGGCAATAAGAGATATTCCAAAAGCAGTGGATGCCATCTCCCGAATTTCATATCTGGCCATGAACATCCAGGATATTCTGGAACTGGATATAAATCCATTAATGATACTTGAGTCCGGAAAGGGCTGCAAGGTTGTTGATTCACGTATGACTATAAGGAAAAAACTTAACAATAAGATGTCAATGGAGGAAAACATATGAAATCTCTGACAATAACGT
>JAGLQM010000185.1 GCA_023136815.1 Thermoplasmata archaeon | reverse complement strand
TGATGATTTCAAAGCTATAAATCCCCGAATTTTCAATCTTATTTTTTGTTATCTATTTTAGGTGCAACACCGCTTTTGTGATAACACTTATCTATCTGCCACCCATTCCACCGCCCATGAAAATGCGCGCAGAGTGTGTTCCATGCATCACAAGACGAATCATCATGGAAACTAACGAAGTTGACCCGTCCAGGTCTATGGAGATAATGGCCGAATGCACCAAAGTGCTGGGCGAGAATATCTATAACGGCGTGGCATCCTCGGAATGTGCCTCAAAGGTTCACAAGAAAGCATATGAACTTCTGGACGCGGACCCCTATATGAATTTGAAAGAAAAGAGCAATGCCCAGGCACTGGAATTGTACCCAAGAGCAAAGGAATTCGTGGAAAGCTCGGATGACCCATTCAGAGCCGCAGTTCTATGCGCAATAACTGGCAATGTTCTCGATTATGGAATTGACAAGAAACTTGACGAGTCAGGCTATTTGTTGAATCACTTCGAGGACTTGCTGAAAGATGACCTTTTTATCGACCATACAGCCAGGATGAAAGAACTCATCCGGCAGTCGAAAAAGATTACATTTCTGCCAGACAATGCTGGTGAAATAATTTTCGACCAACTTCTGCTGGAACAGATCCGCAAGCTGGATGTGGAAATAACCCTTGTCGCAAAGAGCGAGGCCATACTCACCGATATTACAGTTGAGGATGCCTATGAACTGGGACTGGACAAGCAAGTTGATAAGATTGTCTCGACAGGTGGTTTTGCTGTGGGTTTCCCATTCTGGGACATGCCGCCAGAGCTTGACCGGATTCTGCAGGAATCAGATTTCATAATCTCAAAAGGTATGGGCAATTTTGAATGTTTCACTGAAGTAGACTACAAACCATTGGCCTATCTCATGAGAACTAAATGTCAACCAGTTGCCGATGCCGCCGGTGCGCCAGTAAGAAGTAATGTTGCCATTGTTATTGAATAGAGAAGAAACCGTTATAATAATGGCTATTTTCCCAATCTAAAATCGGTATAAGGCACAACGTTTATACCCCTTAATTTCATGGCCTATGGTAAGGAAGTGGGATGCTCAATTTCCATTGTATTTTGAGGCTTGCCTATCTTCTGGGAGAGTATACGTATGAAACTAAGTGACAATGCTCTGGCTGTACTGGAGCGCCGCTATTTGGCCAGGGACGATACCGGCGAATTAACAGAAAGACCACAGGATATGTTCCGCAGGGTGGCAAAGAATATTGCATCTGCAGAATCCAATTATGGGATGAATAAGAA
>JAGLQM010000184.1 GCA_023136815.1 Thermoplasmata archaeon | reverse complement strand
ATTGGCCGGTCTACACCACGGGAGCGTTTTGTTGCTCTTAAGCAGGCCGCATAAACCACAACCCTTTTTAAAAATTTCCTATGATTCCTAACTTTGATTATTTAAGCCAAGTAAACAAAAAAGTTAGGTTAAGCGCAAATTTGACAGACATTGATAGATGATAATGTCAAATCTGCGCTTATTTCTCTCGCTGACAGCCTACACACTCTCCATCACAGGGTTCCATGTGAATTACCACAATTGCATTTTTCAGCCTGGCTGTGATTTCTGCCTCAATCTTATCGGCAATCTGATGAGCTTCCTCAATGCTCTTGTTCTTGGGAACAACCAGATGCATGTCAATATGCCGTTCTGCTCCAGATTTTCTTGCCCTCAGCCTGTGGAACTCCAGATAGTCGTCTTTGTGTGTGTCCATTATCTCCTGAACTATTGTTTGCTCATGCTCTGGAATATGTTCATCCAGAAGGTCCTGGCTGGAGCGTTTGGCAATGTCAAAGCCTGCCTTGATGATTAGGAATGCGATAATTATGGCAACAATGGGGTCCAGATAGACAATGTCCGGATACTGGTCTACCATTAGCAAGATTATGGAAAGGGAAACAAGAACCCCCAGGGACATCCACACATCTGCCCGCAAGTTCAGAGCATTTGCCTCCATTGCTATGGATTCATGTTTTCTGGCAACTCGGAGTAGGTTTTGGGATATTGCCAGCTTACCAAATACAGAAATTATCATGATGATTATTCCATATTCGAGAACCTCCAGGTCTATGCCTGTAAATATGCGCCGGATTGCTTCACTTAGTATGAAAAGAGCAATGATCACAACTATTATGGCCTGAATGAAACCAGAGAGATTTTCAAATTTACCGTGGCCGTAACTATGCCGTTCATCTGCTGGCTCATTTGCTATCTTCACAGAATATCTGGCCATCGTTGATGTAACAACATCAATTCCACTGTCAATGGCATCCGATAGAATGGCCATTGACAGTGTGAGAATGCCAACCACCAGCTTGAGAATGAATAAAATTGCATTTACCAGGATGGAACGCTTGTTCCATTTGTCCTTCTCTTCAAATTCTGGCATTGGCATTGTGTATGCGGCATCTTATGATAAATATTGCCCACTAATCTCTAATTCCGCATTCATCAACCATTATGACTGCTTCGGCCTCTGGCAGGTTTGGAGAGTCAATGAGTCGAACGATACGTTTCCCGCCCTTGCTTTTCCTCAGGTACATTCTGAATGTTGATGTGTGCCCCACAATATGGCCGCCAATGGCTCTTGTAGT
>JAGLQM010000183.1 GCA_023136815.1 Thermoplasmata archaeon | reverse complement strand
GTGGAAAGGACCCTGGGGGAAAAGCGCTTGTGCAGCACCCTTGCCCCGATTATGTGGTCCGAATGTTCGTGGCTCAGAAGTATGGCCTCAATATCATTGGCATCTAGACCAGCCAGGTCTAAACGACGAACTGTTTCCTTGCAGGAGAATCCCGCATCTATGAGGAATAGTGATTCGTCATCCCAAATAGCTACGGAGTTACCGCTGCTGCCGCTTCCCAGAACGCAGAACTGGAAACTCATGCCAGTTTCCTGACAATCTCGTTTGCTACGTCCAGGGTTCCTGCAGCTCCGCCCATGTCGTATGTGAGAACTTTCTTTTCCTCAATGACCAGGGCTATTGCCTTGTAGATACGGTCTGCCATCTCTGTCTCGCCGAGCCAGTCAAGCATTAATTTGGCTGACATTACCTGGGCTATTGGGTTGACCTTGTACTTTCCAGCATGCTTTGGTGCGCTTCCGTGGGTTGGTTCGAATACCGCATATTCATCTCCGATATTTGCTGCGGCACTTACTCCCATGCCTCCGGTGAGCATGCCAGTTATGTCAGATAAGATATCTCCGAACAGGTTGCTGGTGACAATGACATCATAGTCCTCTGGGTTCTTGACAAGCCACATTGCGATTGCATCGATATTGTTTTCCTCGACCTCTATTCCAGGGTAATTCTTGGCTATCTCCCTGCCGGTTCTGAGGAATAATCCAGATGTCTCGCGAATAACATTTGGCTTCTCTGCGATTGTTACCTTCTTGCGGCCCATCTTCTTTGCATATTCAAATGCGCTGGTGATGATTGCTGTTGCACCGCGCTTTGTGATGATTCTCAATGATATTGCAATCTCGTCTGGAAGTGCAAATTCGAACTTTGCCATCTTCTTATTATGCTTGGTGATTGACTGGCGCAGTTCATCCTCAAGCGGATAGAATTCTATGCCTGCGTATAATCCTTCGGTGTTCTCTCTGAACACAGTGATGTCTATTCCATCACGGAAGTTTGCCGGGTTTGTTGGGAATGCCCTGCATGGCCTCATGTTCGTGTGCAAGTTTAAAAGTTGACGCATGCCAACTATTGGACTTGAGTAAACAAATCCCTTGTCTGCCAGTTCCGGGTTAAGTTCCTTGGCAGCTTCCTCCTTTGGCTTGGATGTGATGGCACCAAAAAGACATGCATCAGTGCTGTTTAGCAGGTCTATTGTTCTCTGTGGCAGAGGATTACCTTCGCTCTTCCAGAACTCCCAGCCAACATCGCCATTGATGTACTCTGCTTCGAATCCAACTGCGTCCAAGACTATCCTTGCAGCTTCCATAACTTCATTGCCTA
>JAGLQM010000182.1 GCA_023136815.1 Thermoplasmata archaeon | reverse complement strand
TGGCAAAAAGCAGTGCAATACCCACTACTTTACCATGTGATTTTTTGTTTCCCTTCATGGTCTCAATCCTCCTTAATTAATCTTACTCCATCAAATAGAAATCCCTAAGGGAATCCATGGATGGAGGCAATAGGGTGACTATATTTATAGTTTTCTTGGAGCACAATAAACCAGGCATTTATTTTTAGGTTTTTTGACCCCTTGCACCCATGTTTCGATAATAAACCATTTTAGTATAAAAGCAAATTTGTACAGCCTTTTGTAAACTATTTAAAGTTTGTGGTGCACCCGGCTGTAGACACATTATTTACTTTAGAATAAATTGTCAGAAAAATGTACCCATCAAAACTATGTTATATTTTAAGAATCGGATGAAATAAAATATTTGTTTCTTACGCCGTCCCGAACGCTGTCAAGAATCCCCATTCTCTCAAGTATTGTCAGGTTATAACTCACAGATTGCTGGGAAATTCCTTCTCTCTGTGCTATGTCCTTCTGGGAGATTCCTGGGGACTGCCTGATTGCATCAACAATCCCCATCTGAAGATCGCTAAGCTGAATTCCCTTCTTTCGTGGTATTTTCATGCCAGTGGGGTAGAAACGTTTGTATGTCCCATCCCTATGTGATTTTATGTATCCCTGGAGTTCCAGTGTTCTTAAATGATGTGAGAGAGTTCCATTAGTAACCCCCAACTTCTGTTTAATATGGTTGTAATGCTCTCCTGGGTGGGACATTATACGCCCGTAAATCTGGCCACGAACGAAATGCTCCAGCAACTCATCCTTTTTGAGCCTTGAGTACAATGGGACAACTATTGATTTGAATAAACCATATTTGCCGACCTCTGTACTTGCTATTATTAATAAAGTTATTATTCCTGTAATACTAATATATGAAGGAATATCTTCTTTAGGTATTATCTCTACGGGAGGTTCAATTGTTACAGTATCTATAACATCAATTCCAACAATATATCCTTCAATGGAAGCTGTCACTGTGATGTCTATTACCATCCCTTCCTCTGAATATGCTGTCATGTAGGCAATGGCCTTTCCGTCTATGTCTGTATATCTATCCTCGAATCTGAAATCACAGAAATCCGGGGCTGTGCAGGTAATATTAACGAGTGCATCTTCCATTGGGAAACCGGCAGAGGTAACAGTGATGAACAGCACCAGTTCACCGCCTGATTCAATGTGAAGTGATTCGTGGAAAACCATTACATCAAGGGATTTCTGGGCCCCCACATCTGGAGAAGGTGCAAAGAAGTGTTCTGCCTGGGAGTTCCCACCCAATAGCGGAAAAATGCTAGCCAGTGACAGAAC
>JAGLQM010000181.1 GCA_023136815.1 Thermoplasmata archaeon | reverse complement strand
GTCATCAATGGTGTTCAGGGATGCCTAACTGTATTCTTAGGGTTGGAAGTCCTTTAACTGAACAATTCATCGCCTTTCATCTGCATGCTATTTTTGATGCACCAATTAGAACTAATCAAAAATTGCTGAAACGTAGATTTGACGTGTCAAATTTACGTTGCAAACCTTAAGGTTGTGGCATCCAGGCGAGACATGTTCAGTGAATTCCGTGTTGCGGATACTGGGCGATGAATTGTTTAATCAAACTTGGGATATAATACCCATATGTCAAAAACAGGAATCAAACGTCTTTTATAGTGGGTTTTCATTGGCTTGCGATAGTGCTTAATGGCATCATTTGGAGGATGTAAATATGGCAAAATATAAAATAGCCTGGCTACCAGGCGACGGAATAGGCAATGAAGTTATGGAAGCTGCCAAGATTGTCTTGGATGCAGTTGGATTTGAAGCTGAGTATATCCCTGGAGACGTTGGTTGGGAATTTTGGAAGAGCGAGGGAAATCCATTGCCACAGAGAACAATAGACCTCCTCAACTGTACCGATGCTTGTCTTTTCGGAGCCATAACATCCAAGCCAAAAGAGGAAGCAGCCAAGGAACTGGCTCAAGAATTGCAGAATAAAGGATTTGTTTATTCCAGTCCAATAGTTGGCATGCGCCAGCTTCTGAACCTCCACACAAACATGAGGCCTTGCAGGGCATTTCCCACCAATCCAGCTAATTTCAGGGATGGAATCGACATCACGGTTTTCAGAGAGAATACTGAAGGATTATACGCAGGCATAGAATTTTATCCTCTGGAAGATGAGCTGCGCCAGTCAATAATCAAGCATAACAAAAAGATGGAAAAATTTGATTATGCACTTCCTGATGAAATTGCAGTATCACTGAGAATCATCACAAAGCGCGGCGCAACAGCCATCATAACCAGTGCATTCGAGTATGCGAAGAAGATGGGCCGTAATAAGGTCACAATTGCAGAGAAGCCAAATGTTATTCGTGAGACATCTGGACTGTTCCTTCGAATTGGCAGGGAGATTGCCAAGAATTATCCCGGCATAGAAGTTGAGGAAAACAATATAGATGCAATCGCAATGTGGCTGGTTAAGAATCCAGAAGATTATGATGTAATTGTCACCAGCAATCTCTTTGGTGACATATTATCAGATATAACTGGCATGCTCACTGGCGGCATGGGAGTCAGTGCCGCAGCAAATATCGGCGATGGGTATGCCGTATTTGAGCCAACCCACGGAAGTGCGCCAAAACATGCTGGCAAGTATAAAGTCAATCCAATAGCCCAGGTAATGTCAGCCAAGTTAATGCTTGACTGGCTCGG
>JAGLQM010000180.1 GCA_023136815.1 Thermoplasmata archaeon | reverse complement strand
CTCTAAAGGAAATGGCGTTTCTGGATTAACAGAATATTTCCAGTTCCTTTATGGCTGTATGTTTACCTGTATAGGCCATACACCTAATTATCAAAGTTTAACTGACTTTGATTTTATATGCTTGCATATGTACGGTGCATGGCGGATTCCTCGTTTATTGTATTTGTGGCCAATTCATCTCAGGCCTGAACAGATGAAGTTGAGTTTCATCTTAACGAAAACCAGGCATGGTTTTCGAAAGACCTGAGTGTTCTTGGCCCGATACAATAAAAGAGTTGTGTGAGCGCAATTTTATTTCTAAATTGCGCTCTTCACATTAGTTTTAGTCCTTTGTCAGGATTACCGCTTTACTTACCTTGGAATGGGGTATTTTCAATTTACCTGTGGGTGTGTTCAATGTTAGCTGGTAGCGTCCGATTTCTTCTATGGTTCCTTCGTATTCCTCAATTTTGACCCTCTGACCAACTTTCAGAGTTTGACTGGTTTGTAGGTTACCAATCACATTATGGAAGATGTCTTTTGAACCATATGCAATACCAACACCTATGCCTATCATTATTGCACCAACAGCTAAAGCAAAGACAAGATATAGCATGGGAACTTCAATTCCTGCCTGAGCCAGCGCCATGGTTATTGCCATGTATATTATGCTTAGCTGAATGATTTTGGCAATCATTGAATAGAGTGGTATGTCCATATCTTTGCCCATGGCCAGAACCTTGTCATGGGCCCATGTTGCAACCCAAAATCCAAGAAGGCCGATTAATATGGCCACTATCAGGCTCGGAATCCAGAGTATCACAGAATTTATTAGAGTTGCAAGAGCATTGAAAGCACCAGTAGAGTTCAAGACACCAACTGCTATTTGCACAAAGACCAACACAACAAGTGCTTGGACAACCCAGCTGAGTGTCTTCATTATTATGCCTTGTCTCTTCACTATGGCCTCGACTGGGTCAACCAGTTTGTTGAACTCCATTTCCTTTAGCAGACCTTCTAACACCTTTACGACATAATCCGCCACAATAAGGCCTATAAAGATGATGGCCAGGGCTGTTAGAAGTAGTGGCATAAACAGAATTACAGGCGTTATAAATGTGGACAGAACGCTTATTGCCAGAATGGATAATGCGACCTGGACAAATAACAGCAGTATGAAAACCTTCACGAAGATGAAAAGGAAATCATATATTGAGAAGCCAGAACTTTTTACTTTCTGGTCCATTTCTTTAAACTTCTCACCAATTGGTCCCTTGGCCAATACCTTTTTTATTTGATCTACAATCAGTTCAGCCACATAAAGGCCAACTATCATTATGATTACCGCAATAATTATCCT